>JAPOKD010000916.1 GCA_029977825.1 Planctomycetota bacterium
GAGGTAGCATCAGACATCGCCCTGTTTGACTATCTGCACGAACAGGAGAGCCGCCGATTACGGGGTCTTGATGGCGACGAACGGATGAAGATCAGCGATCAAGTTGCCTCTTTACAGTCAATCCGAGACCGAAATGCAAAAGTTGACTCACTGGGCGGCAAGGTCAAGCAACACCTCCCCGAAATTGATCCAATCCACGAGGATGGTGGCGAAGACGCAACGCTTCCGCAGAAACAGGCTGCGTTTACCGATATCATCATCGGAGCAATGGCGTCGGGCCTTACCAACGTTGTCACCTACACCATTGATGACCTGGGCACAGACATTACGTCGCTGCCTGAAAACAAACAGAAAACCAGTATTCACCAAATCGGCCACGGGGGTCAGATTTCCGGCGCCGCAGACATGCGAAATGCCATCAAGTTCCATCACATGAAGCAGGTAAAAACACTGGTAACCCAACTCAAGGCTATCCCAGAAGGTGACGGAACCATGTTCGACAACACAACCATCATCTATATGCCTGAAACCGGGTCCGGGCATCACGGCCCCGATACTGAAGCTCCCATGATCGTCATGACTGGCAAAAATTCAAAACTCGACATTGCGGGTCGCTACATACGCTTGCCATTCCACGGCACGAAAGGGCACAAGACGCTTAGCAACTGGTACACAACACTGCTCAACGCCTACGGCAACCCTATCAAGCACTACGGCGACCTGGACCTGACGATGCAACGCAACCGTCTTGAGCAAACCGGTGCTATTGAGCGTTTCCTGGCTTAATGAATTCACAACCGCCAGCTAAGTTCACCTCAAGTTACGAAAGCCGCCTGCAAAAGTTTCCCACGCAGGACTGACTCGCATCGCCACGTCTGTTTCCGAATATTCCCTATCAAAATCTTCGGAAGAGACGGCGGCGACTCATGGCACACCTGCCAGAAGATTCAACGTACCGAGAGACCGTCGCGCCCAGTTTGACCGCTGAATTGTTTTGTCCCGGGAAGCACGCAGCAAAGCGTGAGGATCGGAATAACCAACAACAGGCAGTGACCGTTTACGTGTCCCTGGACCGTGATGCGAGGGAGAGTATTCACGTCAGCCTCAACGCGGAAAAACCGGAAGCAGCCTGACCGCCGAAAATAACTTTCACGGTTACCCAGCACGACGCTTCCACGTTATGTCACGGCGCAGATCACCGTCCGCAGCCTCGATGAAAAATAAAACGCCTCTTCGTGACAACCGTCACTCAAGCCCTACGCTGGCTAGAGTCATCCTGACGCAAGCAACGCACCGCCTCTTTTTCCGCATACGCCTGAAAACAGGCGTTAAGCATTTAGAAACAGCAGTGGAGGCGTTTTAAATCCAGTCAACAGCCCTGCTGTTACTTGGTCACGTTTCGCAGGATTTCTGTTATGACCGTTCCGTCCGTGGCGAGGAATCTGGATGTCGCTTCGGTATCTGACACACGCTTCACTTCGAGAACGCCAGTCTGAGACTCACCCTTTGCATTCCTTGTTCGCAAAAAACCGCTCATATGATGGAGATTCACATTCTGAAACCGCACAGCAAAATAGGCTCCGTTCGTTCCATACGCATGAGCTACCAGATGTCTGCGGTCTGCTTCCCATCCAACGATCTCGTGAAGCACTGTCCCATCGGATTCATGCCAGGTACCAAACAAATAATCGACCGCACCATCGGGCTGCCTCCAATTTACCTTAGCGCTGGTCCCATCACTGCGTTCGACCTGCCAGTCGCCAAGCATCCATTGCCAGGGGCATCCTTCAGACGAAGATGAGTCAGTCTCGTCAGCAATACGCCGAAAGCGAAGTTTGCGATCATCAATATTGTCGCCATCAACCTTGATATCGGTGCAGAGAATCGCCCAGTTATCTTTGTCATCAAAAACGAACTCACGCGTTCCCGTTTCCACTTTTGGTTTACCTTCCACGACGCTCTTACCACTCATTTCGCCAATCCACTTGTCACCTGAAATGCGATGATTCGCACTGAAGGTTCCACCGCTCGTATCGAAGCCCGATTCCTCCACTGTTTTCCGCTCTGGATCCCAACCAAGAATCCCAGAGAATCTGGTTTTAATCCCGGTCCGAAAGTTCTCCCCTTCGCCCTGATAGACAAGGACACTTTCTCCATTGATCCAGCTCAGCTTGACGCGTTCGGTGACAGGTCGACCATCAAGCTGTGTGGTGATTTCCCAAGTACCCACCAATTTGTCCAAAGACTTCTTGATGTGTTCAGGCATCGGTTGTGCCCGCAACGAAACGGCGGAACCAAGCAGACAAACAAGTAAAAATGTGAAACGCAAGAACATGAGCAACTCCGAATGCGAGACATCTCAATGACAAACCCGACAATTGCGAACAGGATCATGATCCAGCCGCTACGACCAATGCGAGCGCCCGCAATGTTTTGCCCACCAAAACTTTCTGACAAAACGTAACTTTGCCAAAAAGATATAACGAGAACGCTGCCCTTCATGCGTTTCCGCCTGGAACGCCCACCCCGCTTCTAGTGATCCCGCAACATTGCGTCCTCTACCTACTTTGGTGCGTCTCCACCTGCAATAGGATTACTGACCAATGAAATAGCAACGGCCAAAGTA
>JAPOKD010000482.1 GCA_029977825.1 Planctomycetota bacterium
CTTGCTTTGGCTCGAATGGATTGGGCCCTGTCGCTGATGGCGACCGAAGAAGCCGAGAAGCAAAAGAAACGAAAGAAGAAAAACCAGGACAAAGAAAAGGAAGACGAAAAGAAGGCTGACGAAGGTCAGGAAGCCAAGAAAGACAGCAAGGATGCAGAAGCCGACAAAGAAAAGAAGGAAGACGAAGCCGAGGAGAAGAAGGAAGGCAGCGAGACTGTGGCCAAAAACCCCACGGCACCTGCCGATCCGATGCTCGATGGCATGCCCGAATGGTTCGTCGGTCCACTTCTCGCTGATCTGGTAGCCCACGAAGTAGGGCACACCCTCGGTCTTCGTCACAACTTCAAAGCATCCGGTTTGCTTACTCTCGACGAGATCAACAGCAAGGAAGTCAAAGGCAACAAAACGTTCACTGCCTCGGTGATGGATTACACGCCCATCAACTACCGGCTTGAGTCTGGTGAAGTCCAAGGCGATTACGGAATGATTGACATCGGACCTTACGACTACTGGGCGATTGAGTATGGCTACACAGCCGACGACAAAAAACTCGCCGAGATCTTGAAGCGTTGCAATGAACCTGAACTGCAATATGCAACGGATGAAGACACCAACGGCCCAGATCCACTGGCCCGTCGGTATGACTTCTCAAAGGATCCTCTGGACTACGCCAATGAACAGCGAAAGCTGATCAAACTTTACCGGGAGCGAATTCTCGACAAGTTTGTCAAAGACGGTGACAGCTGGGCAAAAGCCCGTCGTGGTTATGAGTTGACGCTCAGCTTGCAAACTCGAGCCGTCAACATGATGGCAAACTGGATTGGTGGAGCCTTTATCAACCGCGACAAGAAGGGTGACCCAGGCAATCGACCACCGGTTGAGGTCGTTCCTGCAACTCAGCAGCGAGCTGCTTTGCAGTTCGTGATTGATACCTCCTTCAATGATGATGCTTATGGCCTGACTCCAAAGTTGCTCGAACGCATGAGTGTCGACAAGTGGCTCGATGGCCGCTCGCGTGGTGCCATGTCCAATGAAGCGACCTGGCCAATCCACGATCGAATTCTGGGCGTTCAGGCATCCGCTTTGACGTTATTGATGAACCCCACAACATTGCGAAGGGTTTACGACAACGAATTACGGCTGCCAGCAGATGTCGATACATTAACTCTCCCTGAGTTGCTCTCATCCATCAATGAAGCGGTTTGGAGTGAGTTGGCTGCAGAGTGCCCAGATGGTCGAAACGATCGTGAGCCCATGATCTCATCCCTGAGAAGAAATCTTCAACGAGAACATATGCAGCGGCTTGTCGACTTGATCCTTGGATCATCCGACGACACTGCAGCACACAAGCCCATCAGCAATCTTGCCCGCATGGAATTGCGAGAGCTCTCCAGCAAGATTCAGGGTTCTCTTGATAGATGCGGCAAGAAAATGGATGCCTACACCAAGGCCCATCTGACGGAGACCAAAGAGCGGATCGACCGCGCTTTGGAAGCTGGCTACACCTACAATGCTGCTGCAGCTCCTGCTCCGATCATGATGATGCTTGGCAAAGAGACAAACGAATAGGAATCTCTACCAAGACAGCAAACCGCTGAAAAGCAATTTGCAATTCCAAGGGCGTCCCGGAAACGGGACGCCCTTTTTTCGTCTGTAAGCGGACAAGTGGCAAACGCACGCCCCGAGCACCGCTTCGGCAATCTTCACTCCCAGAGCCTGACAAACTCGCTAAACTACCGTCTTCCAGAACTACATCGAACCACACCGTTATCCTGCCTTTGCGGAGCTGTCTGATGCAACGCTCAAACTCGTTAGCAATCTCTTTCCTGATGACCTTGTCACTAGTGCTTCTCAATGAGAACACATCCGCTGAGCAGCTGAATTTCAAAAAGATTGTGATTGATCCGAATGTTGGTAAGGTCTGTTATGCGGTCACAGCTGCCGATGTTGACGGCGATAACCTATTGGATGTTGTCGCTATCAGTGAAAGGGAAGCGATGTGGTACCGGAATCCTGACTGGAAAAAGCACATCATGATCAGTGATGCTGTCACCAAAGACCATGTCTGTATCACCGCCGGTGACATCGACGAAGATGGCAAAGTCGACTTCGCCATGGGAGCTGGATGGCCCACCAGTGGTGGAGAGATTTTCTGGATCAACAGAGGGGAATCTCTTGAGAAACCCTGGGTTGTTCATCCCATTGGTGCCGAAGCCTGGACACATCGGATGCGATTTGCTGACGTCCTAGGGACAGGTCGCGATCAACTTGTTGTCTCGCCGCTCAACGGCGATGCCAATAACGGCATTCGACTACTGGCATTTCCGATTCCGGAACAACCTGCCGCGACCACTTGGGCGCCAAAAATCATGGCTCGCTCACTCAATCGGGTTCACAATCATTGGCACATCCACAGTGCCAGTCCAGACCAACCCGAAAGCACAATCGTGGCCAGTCAGGAAGGCCTGAGTCTGGTACAGCGTGCGGCTGATGGCAGTTTTGCTGTCACGGAAATATCCGAGGGTGCCCCGGGTAAACAGCCAACACAACGCGGATCAGGAGAGGTGAAAATGGGTACGTTTGCAGGTCAAGTCCTGCTAGCCACCATCGAGCCGATGCACGGGAACCAGGTCGTCGTGTACTTGGGCGGCGCACTGAACAACCAGATGCAACGCATCGTGTTGGATGAGTCGTTTGCACAGGGACACGCCATCTGGTGTACCGATTTAGATGGCGATGGAAAAGACGAAGTTGTTGCGGCTCACCGACAACGAAAAACCGATGGCACGCCTCCAGGTATCTATTTGTATCGAGCAAGTGATGCTAGTGGAAACCGCTGGGAGCGTACCCAACTCGATGCCCCCATCGCATGCGAGGATATTTGGTGTGATGACTTCAACGGTGATGGACGATTGGACATTCTGGCGGGGGGTCGCACGACACATGATGTCAATCTCTATCTGAACCAGACGCCCAGTCAAATTGGGACCCGCGTTCCACGCCGCGACTAACCGCAATAACCGCATCAAATTATCAGGTTGCGGAAAACTGCAGACTCTCATGTGCAGGCAACACTAGAGAAAATCTCTTCACAATCCGATACTGCAATTGAGGACCAAAAACGTCACACAACAGACGTGTGAGGTTTCCGTCCGCCAGTGGTTACCGATTTCACGATCGCACAGTTGGCAGGCGTGCCGAGCTTGTTTTCCAGCGAAGTATGAGCTCCTTTGGAATGGATTCTATTCAGGTACGCATACCAGCAGTCACTACAACGCTGATACCTGTTGTTACATACGATCTAATCCAATTCGTCTAACTACTAAATAAAATACATAATGTGCTGCAATAAATCCGTTTCTCCTACGGTGTACATGATCGATGATGACCCAAACGATGTCGTGATCATACGGAGACTGTGTGAGTCCGTCGGTCTGAAAGTGGAGAGTTTTGAGTCTCCACAGGAGTTTCTGGTTCAGGCCAGATCGGTTCAGTCAGGCTGCATCGTCGCAGATCTAATGATGCCTGAGATGACGGGTCTGCAACTTCACGCTGAGATGAAAAACGCTCAAGCTGAAATACCCATAATTGTGATTACCGGGCATGCCGATGCACGGACCTGTCGAACGGCTCTCCGCGATGGGGTATTCGATTTTGTGGAAAAAAGTTTCAATCCACACGACCTGCTGGTGGTAATTCAATCTGCGATTGAAGAGAACACGCGCAAGAATGCCGAGCGGTTGCTGCGCGAAGAGGCAACGCAACAGTTCGAGAATCTTTCCAAACGCGAGAACGAGGTGATGAAGCTGCTGGTCAGTGGCCTGACTCTGAAATCCATTGCAAATGAGTTGGGAATCTCAGTGCAAACGGCTTCCAAACATCGGCTTCGACTATTCGAAAAGCTCGATATTCAGAACGAAGTCGAACTCGTCAAGTTGCTGATGTGCATTGACCCCACACTTCCATTGAATGGTTACACCGCGGCCTGAGCCACGGCACCTGCAAGCTTACATTCGGCTCAGGATATCGCTGACTTCGTTCCGCTGTGGCTTCATGAAGTGATTGAAGGGCTCGGCCATGTGGTCACTGCAGATACCATTAATTGAAAGGGCACACTTTGTGGCCTTGATGAACCGACTGGCGTATTTGCCAACGCTGTAAATCTGCTGCAGCCGATTAACACGCTGGCTCAGCACTTCAATTTGCTGATCCTGTTTCGTTATGGAAGCATTGTACAAATCAACAAACAGTTGCGGATAAATGTTCGCTCCACCGTTGACCCCGCCATCACCACCCATCGCAACAGCTTCGGCAGTCAAATGCTCTGGTCCGATGAACATCGACCAATCAGGTCGAATCTCTTTCAAACTCAGGATCTGCTGAAAGTACTTCATATCGCCACTACTATCTTTGACCCCAATGATCTGCTGGTGCTGGGTCAATCTTCGCAGCGTGTCAACTTCAAACCAGACCTTTGTCAGGCTGGGCATGTTGTACAGCATCAATGGAAGCGGAACTTCTTCCACAATATCGGCGATGTACTGGATCAATTCCGTCTGTCCTGCAGGGAAATAGTAAGGTGTCGAAAGAACCACTGCATCGGCTCCTGACTCCTTTGCGAAATCTGCAAGCCTCAGAGACTCTACCAGTGACGTATCCGTGACACCTACGAATACAGGGACCCGATGAGCCACCGTCTCACACACAAGCTGAATGAACTCACGTCGCAGCCGATAGCTGAGACTGGGCGCTTCACCGGTAGTTCCCAGAATAAAGACTCCATGGACGCCGCCTTTGATCACATGTTCAAGCAGTCTTTGCGTCCCAGCGTGATCAAGTTTGTCACGATCCGCCAAGGGAGTTACCAAAGGGGGAACGATTCCACTGTACAAAGGGGTGACTGTTTGAAGATTGGCCATGTTTCTCTTAAACCGTCATCCAGGCAGCTTTGTAGTTCAGACCGAGGTTGAGAATTCGCTGCAGAAGCGCCTCGTAAGTAATGCCCACGGATTCGGCTGATTCCGCGAGGTCTTC
>JAPOKD010000212.1 GCA_029977825.1 Planctomycetota bacterium
CGAATTCTCACTCAGACCGTCACCAGCCCTCCCAAGCGTACGAAACCATGACGCACCTTACCGGCCGGAAACTCTACCAACCGACAAAGAACCTGAATCCGGATTTGGCAGAACAATTCACTACCAGTGACAATATGAAAAAACGCGAATCCCACGCTCTCGGCCTCACAATGCGCCGGCGGAACCTGCTCCTGACCGTCCTGTGTTTACTCACCATCTGCATATCCAGCCCAGTGACGCAGGCACAGACCACGCTGGACGAGTTGAGCCAGCAGGCCTCCGCCCTGGAAGCCAATTTGGGCAAATACAATGATGCGACACCTGAGGCAGCCGACCTCATGGTAAAGCTCGCGAACCTTTACCATGAGGACGCAAGGCTTTTCGGACTCGTGCGTGTGGGCAAGCGATTCATATCAACCCATCCCACCGACCCTCGTCACCGGGCTGTGATGCTAAAAACGATTGATGGCCTCCAGGCACTCAGTCGTAATACAGACATGGTCGTTGCATGCCGCCAGTTCCTTGCACAATACCCCAGCGCACCTGAAGCGGCTGCGATTGAACAACGCCTCGCCGACACTTTGTCCCGTGGGAAAGACAAAAAAGCGACTGCAGCGGCGTACAACGCTGTCTGGAAAAGGTTAGGTAATAACGAACAAGGTCGACAGGCTGCTGTGCGTGCCATTCGATATTACAACCAGTCCGGAAACGATCAAGTTGCTCTGGGTGCTCAACTGGCTGAAGACCTGATGGACGCTAATCGCGATGGTCTGGCGGTTCAGCTTGGAATCCACAGTGTCAACGCGTGGTCCCGATCGGGTAACCATGCGCAGTCCAACCGTGCGGCAACGAAACTGCTGCGGAACCCATCTCTCAAAGCACCAGAACAGCGTCGCCTGATCCTGCTGCAAATGGCGGAGAATTACCACCGGCTCGGACAACACAGCAGCAGTGCAAAAAGCTATTCCGAAGTGAGAAAGATCCGAGACGACCAACCAACTCACTCCAAGCAGTTGGATGAACTCAACACTGGCAAAGCAAGCGCTCGAGAGATCGAATCAGTAGCAAGAGACTATGCAGCCAAACACGCACAACGCGAAGATCGTAATCGCGGCTTGCTTTTTCTGGTTCAAGCACACCTGCGAGAGAACAACCCCAATGCAGCGAAAGGTCTGCTCCGCAATGTGCTGGCCTACGATGCCGCAACCAACAATGCTGCTCAGCTATTCGTCGAAACCAATGGTACTGAGCCTCCACAACTGGCAGACACCGAGCGAGTCCTCCGAGATGCATTGAATAAGAACAAGCAGCATGCCGCCTACCTCCGATACACTCTCGCATTTCCGCTTTACCGCGACCGTCTGAAAAATCCAGAGAAAACGCGAGGCATACTGCGTGAATTGATTGAACGTTCACCCACAGGTGACGGATACACAAAAACTGCAATCAGCTGGCTATTGGACAACGCGCCGGATGAAAACGGATTCAACGCGGAATTAACCCGCATCTTAACGGCACAGAAACAACATCCGGAAATCCCCGCAATTACACGTTATCTAAGTGAGTGGCGGCAAGTTGCACGCCGGGATTCGAAGCGGAAAACGCAAGCCAGACTGGCTGAGGCAGCATTGGCAAAAGTTGACAGTGACCCAGTCATGAAACTTGCGTCCAAGCAATCCTTCAATTACTCCAAGCAGGAAGCTCAGGTCCGTGATGCGTTGCTTGAAGACACCATGGTGGGAAAACTGGACAAGGAGTTTGTCAATCAGCTATTGAAAACCCAAGGGTATTATTATCGGCGTTATGTTTCCAACAACCTCCGAGCACGGTCAGCTGATTACTACGGCAAACTGGCGAAACGCATTCCGAAGGATTACGAGGCTGCACAATTGTGGCTGGAAGCCGCTACCGACTATTCGACCCCGGAAGTGGTTGCCGAAGCAGCGTTGCACTTTCTAGGCCTGCCTCCACAGCAATCGGCCGGAGACATTTATCGCCGGTTGATAATCGCCGCTGAGAAGAAAAAGGACCCTGAACTGGGGACCAAAGCACTCAACTGGATCCTTGCAAGCCAACGGGCAACCAGCGCAGATCCAACCTATGCATCCTATATCGGAGATATTCTGACGCGTCTGGAATTGAATGACAAAGCGCAGTCTTACTGGAAGATGCATGTCGGAACCGATCCAGACAGCACCGAATCCCGAGAGTGTGCTGCAAGACTGCTGCAGACGATGGATGAGACCGGAAGACGCGCGTTCATTGAATCACTTCTGAAGCGGGACACCAATTTCCAGGGAAGATATTCAACTTGGCTTGCCGACATCTACCTGAAAGAAGGCAATCTCCAGAAATTCGCTGAAGTCCTGCAAAGGTCCAAGGCTGCGTACCAAAATAATCCACTGTTACCTTGGGACCTCGACTTGGGGATTGTGAATGGATGGGTAACATCTTCGCGTGCTAACACTGATGCAACCGATGAGACTCGCTCTAAAATTTACGAGGTTGTCCAGGATCTGAATTACGGAACATCGTCAGCAATTGCAAATCTTGCGGCTATGGAGCTTCAACCGCTGCAAGCATCCAAGATTGCAAACGTGCTGGCTTACCAAACAACAACGCAACCGAAGGACAATGACTGGAACGCTTGGGATGCAATCTTCCCATTTTCACAGACGGCACTCACTCGCCGTGATTATCTTCATGCAGCGACCTTAGCATCGGGACTGCTTTCCAACCTTCCCCAAACAGATGAGCGACGACTGAAGTCGGCGCGAGATATCGTCACCCAGTGCTATGCTCGCATGGGCAGCGTCGGTCTCACGATTGATGAAGACAGCCCAATCGCACCCCTGCTACAGGCTGCTCTTTACTATCGTTTGGGTGATGAGAAACTCGCCTATACCACCTATGACGAAAACCGCTCGCTCTTTGACGAACACCGCAATCAGTTGCCAGTAGATTTGATCACCTTCATTTGTAGCCAACGGATGGCTGCTGGTGGGGACGAGAACCATGATTTCGTTGAGGACGTGCTCCGCGGTTGGTTAGTTGCCAATAGCGAATCCGCGCAGATTGACGACACATCCAAAGCCGCCATCCAGCTGTTACTGGCGACCAATTACTACAAGGCAAGTCGCTACGATGTCGCGCGCAGTGAGTTCACTACGACGATCAATCGTTATCCCGAATCGAAGCAGGCAACGGAGGCCAGGTTCGGGATCGGCGAGTCTTTCATGGCACAAAAGGTTTACGATCAGGCAGAGCTCGTATTCGAAGAATTAGCACGCAACCCGGAGATGGATATTGTCGTGCGAGCCGAGTTTCTCAGGGGCGTGCTGGCCTTTCGGCGCGGTGATGCAGACGATGCTAGAGATATTTTTCGCAGCGTACTGGAGCGGGTCCCCAACGTCGATCTCGCTAATCAGGCCCTCTTCAATCTCTCGGAGGTGTACGGCAGCGAGGAACGTTACATCGATCAGTTGAACTTGTTGCGCACCGTTGGACGGCTCGGACGCCGTAGTACGCGATTACACTCGCCCGGCCTTCCGCTTTCAATTGTGGTGCACGACAGCGATCTGGGAATCAGTCGTGGTCACAACAAAATTCCCGTCATCGTGACGACCCATCCCGGTGGCGATAGTGAAAAGGTCATGTTAACCAGTACGGGTGCGGGTCGCGGCCTATTCCGCGCAGATGTTGAAACTCAACTGGGAGATGCGCAAGCCAACGACAACGTGCTGCAAGTCTTGGGCAATGACACCATTCAGTGCGACTACCCTGATGAATTCAAAGCGGAATTCAAACGCGTGCCTTTGTCAGATGTTGACATCAAGATTGCGTCAAATGCGAAGTTCGATGCATCGAGCAGCAAAATCATCGATGAAGAAAAGGAAACCTTCAGCCAACGTATGGCTCGTGAAGCAGCTGAAGAAGCCGAGAACAGTGATCTCCGAATTTCCCAGCAACGCCCGGTAAATCAAATCAAGCCTGGCAATGAAATCTATCTGCGCGTCATCGACAAAGACCGGGACCTGAGCGCGGAGCGGGATACATTACCCATCAAGATGGTTGCTGACAGCGGTGATAACCTGCAGATCATGCTATCGGAGACCGAACCCCATAGTGGAATATTCGAAGGTACCGCAGCGACCGCTGAGTTACCCGCAGGCGCCTTGGCGAGTGACACTGCCATCAATCACAGTCCACTGATGGCCATCGACCTGGATGAAAAAACGTTTTGGCTGGCTGAACCGGACGGCGCGGCCCCCAAAACCCTGACCGTCGACATGAAGGACCTCCGTCAGGTAGCCCGCGTCCGAATGTCTAGTCCGGATGAATCCACCAGTGCCCCTGTCCGAACCGAACTCCGAGGCAGTCATGACGGGGAATTCTGGTTCCGACTCGGTGGTGTCCCGGAACTCGAAGTCGCGGCCCCTGTCGCGTCCGAGTACGCCCAAATGCAGCAGCGAGTTTACAAAGGGAAACATTACGGTATCACCCAGTGGTATCAGGTGGCGGATCTGGGCATGAACCGCTCCGCCGAACAAACCGATTTTGTGGATACGCTGGAATGGAGCCAAGAAGAAGACTCAGCCAAGCAGAAAACGCCCTATGGCGTGATCTGGTCTGGCAAATTTGTTCAACATCGCAGCGGTGCTTTACGTATTTCCGTCAGAGGCCAAACGACTGGACTGGCCGTTGGAGACGTCATGCACCTTCCCGTTTCCACCGGCAGCCAGTCGATCGACCTGTGGCTTGAGAAGGGCGTTCATGACCTTTCCATCTTCGCTGCGACCGACAGTAGCAGCAAAGGGGTTGAGGCAACTATTGCCCGCGCCACCATGAATTCGGACCAACTCAGGCTTGGTCCGTTCACATCCGGCGACTTTGATCTATCGAACGCTCCCGAAGCCGGTACTTCGACGGAGGTTTCTCGCGCCCCCGATGTTGACTCGGAACCAATTGTGCTTTCACCGGCGACTGCCACTCTACAAAAGGGCAGCGACGATTTTGGAAGTGGCAGTACAGAAGAGACACCAACACTCAATAATTGGAAAACTCCCGAGGACGTAGCCAAGTGGAGTGTGGATTTTGTTCAGCCCAACGCCTACGAGGTCTGGTTGAATTGCGCGCATTCCGGAACAGGAAGTCAGGCGAAGCTTCAACTAGGAGAACGCACTCTAGTAGTTGATATCCCTGACACCAAGGACTGGGACGCATATCAGGAAGTACTTGTGGGCAAGGTCATCATCGATCAGCCAGGAAAGCTCGATCTGACCCTGTCGCCGGAGGTAATTAGCGCAGGCAGTTTGATGAACCTGCAGAACGTCTCGCTTAAGCCTGCCACTGACTCAACGACCGTTGTCTCTGGTGCTCACTGGAACTTCCGTTTCCCACCTCAAGAACTGCGTTATGTGCGGTTTGTATTTAACGAATTTTTGGGAGAGAGTGTTGCTGTAAACAACGTTGAGATTGGCGGTTCCTCTGCGGATGAGCTTTACATCCCGACGAATGATGATGTACTTGCCTTAGCGAGCAATGAGACACTGGAAATCGCAGCAGGAGACACAGTAACAGCCAACTACACCGACGAATTCACGCAGAATTCATCAGGCACCAGCCAGCTTCTCAACGCAAAATTGACCGCTACCTATAACAACGCTTCCATTGCTCCGATCACCTACGACTTCACACGAAACGCTGGTGGTCAGGTTCAGGAGACGAGGCTGAACCTGATGCGAGTTGATGCGGGTGACAGAATCATTGTCGAGATCACCGACTATGACGAGGACACCACGTCAGTACAGGACGAAATTGAATTTGAAATTTTCGTGAATGATGCAGAACCCCTGCGACTAACGGCAACCGAAACCGATCCCTACTCGGGCATCTTCACAAAAGAAGTGGACACCAGCGCCACAGCCGAACAAGGCAAACTCACGGTTAAGCCTGGAGATCGCGTCTACATTCGTTACTTTGATCACCAGAACACTTTCCCCGGCCATTCTGTCCCAAGAGAGTCGGTGGTTTATGTATCGAAACCCACGGATGCAAAACTCAGCATTCTGCAAACTCGAACCGTTCCACGAAAAGAAGGCGACCTTCGTTCTGCACGGGTTAAGGTCACTAACCCACCCGATGGCGCCGAGGACAGTCTTGTTTCTTTGAACGCTCCACTGACCGTTGAAGTGATCGACCCCGATCGTGCAAAAAACAGCGCAAGCACCGTCAAGGTTGCCATACTGACGACAGGCGGTTCTGCGGTGATAGTCGAATGTGGCATTTCGAATGCGTACCTGCCCGGGACGCGTAGAAACCAACAAGATGCTCTTGAAAAAGGTCGTTTTTTGGGTCAAGTCATACTGCAACTCGGCGGTGAAGGGAGTCCTGAACTTGTTCCCAGAACAGTAACGATGCCTCGCAATCTGATTGGCGAAGTGCAGTCGATTGACCCAGATGCGGAAGACACGCTATCTGACATGGTGATTCGCGTCCTCAATCTCACGGGAAAGGACTCCATTACAGCGGCGTATAATGACAAACAACGACTTGACTCGGAAGCAACACGTCTGACAGACACGGCCAGACTCGTTTCGGACGGAGCCCTAAGCATCACGGACCGCGAATACCTCAACCCTGTCGAGTCTTTGCATGTCGGTGAGAAGATCTATTTTTCCGTGAATGATGCTGACCAGGACACCAGTGACGAGCGTGACTCATTAACGATTCAAGTCAGCACAGCTCTTGGAGACAGTGAATCAGTCGAATTGCATGAAACGCTGACGCATAGCGGCGTCTTCACAGGGTCATTCCTCCTCAAAGCTACTCAAACTCCAGTTGCTGGCAATCTCGATCCCCAGAATCCTGCGATCGAGTGCTACTTTGGTGACACCATCACCGCCAGCTACAGTGACCAGACGGCGGCCAGTCAACTGGAAACCCTTGAGGTGACTCAACAGGTACCGGTCGTCATTGGAACTGACGGGCTGGTGACGGCATTCACCAAGACATTCAACGATGAGACCCTTGCGGTTGAAACAAAGTTCCGTATTGCTGAGAGCTACTTTGAACTGTTCAAAAGCCACAAGCAGCTAGAGCGTACGGAAGAGCAGGAGACCGACCTCAAAGCAGGCCGTCGTGTTCTACGCGAAGTCATGGAGGACTACCCTGACCCCAAGTACGCCCCCCGAATCTCCTATCTTTTGGGCCAATTCGCTCAAGAGCTTGAAGACTGGGATGAGGCCATCCGTTCCTACGAGCTGATCATCCAACGCTTTCCTGACCACACTCTCGCGGCTGATGCTCGCTATAAACTTGCACAGTCCTATGAAGAGGCGGGAGAATTCGATGACGCACTGGAAGCGTATGTCACCTTAGCCGCCACCCACCCGAAAAGTCCTCTTATCGCCAGTGTCATGATACGCATCTCGGACTATTTCTATCGAAACGAAGATTTTGAAATTGCAGCTCAGGTGGGCGAAAAGTTTGGCGAACGCTTCGAGGGACACGACCATGCATCAAAAATGGCCTTTCGTGTTGGCCAGTGCTATTACAAGACGGAAGATTACAAACTAGCTGGATCTTCATTTGATGAATTCGCCAAGCAATTCCCTGAAGACGAACTCAGTGCTGACTCGCTCTTCTGGTCCGGCGAAGCCTACCGACTTGCCAATAACAACCGCGAGGCTTTCCGCCGCTACAATCGCTGTCGCTGGGACTACCCTGAAAGCGAAGCCGCGAAGTACGCACGAGGACGACTGGCACTGCCTGAAATGCTGCAACAATTCGAAGCCGAAGCAAGCAGCATTGACAACGAATAGTTTCTACTTCCATTTTATCCCGAATTTGAATCACCGCTTCATTTCTGCAACCTCTGGCGTCCCGACACTCTCTGCAAACGCATCCTCTAATAAAACACATTTACTTGCACCATGATGCAGTCTCATCCACAACCTCGCCATCCGCACCTTCGCGTCGCTCTGCTCATTGCAGCAACCGCCTTGATGACACTGGGCGCCGTCATCATCATGCCTTCCTCTGGCACTTCTCATCAGGCTTACGCTCAGTCCACACCGGCGTCCCAACCCCAAAACGACTCACCAGCAACAGCGCCAAACGTAACTGAGAACGTAACCGCGAGTGAGACCAGCGAACCTTCAGACAGTGGTTCAACCAACAACGACGCCGCGACACCGGCAGGCTAAGAAGCGGCTGCAGACGGCGGCCCCGAGGGGCAGGCCCCTGACTCTGACGCAGAGTCTGAAACGTCTATTGCGGCTACTGGCAACGATGAATCAATGTTAAGCAGCTTCTTTCAAACTCCACCGGTTA
>JAPOKD010000670.1 GCA_029977825.1 Planctomycetota bacterium
CCCAATCGGCAAAATCTTGTTTTGATTACCAACCACACTGGAAGGATCAGCCATACCGTTCAAATTGAGACACAGCAGATACGGCTTTACGGCAGCAAATGCTTTCGAGAATCGAACAATCTGTTCGTGACCGTGGTGAAAATTATAAACGATGCCCACATGTTGCGCGTCCTGGTTCTCACGCAGATATTGACAGACAGCCGCAAGGTTCTCTGGCTCACCACCCCAGCCACCATGATTGTACAGACCCAAGTGAAGACCCAACTTGGCGGTTTTCTGCACCATGGGACGTAGCGCCTCGGCTGCTGCTTGCACCTTTTCGGAATCAGGCTTATTCCCAACCGCTGGTAGCATCAACCAGATCTGTGGCCGAATTCCATGCTTGGCAATCAGGGGTTCCAAAGCATCATGCCAGCTCCAAAAAGCAAAGAACTCGATGCCATGCTTCTTGTACTCCTTGATTTCCTCCTCAAAAGTCGACACATGTTCTGCGCGCCAGTCATAGGCAACACGTGCCATCCCCAACTTGTCGATCATCTCAGCCCGTTGCGATGGGGTTCGTTTGAGGGCATCAAAGGGCACGATACACCACGCCACCAAACGGTCACTTTGGAAAATTTTCTTCGCATTGGGATCTTCTGCCCTCGTCATCAACGCTGGCATCAATAGCCACCAACCAAACGTCAGTACCAGACACCGAATCACAGTCAACTTGAAAGCTTTAGTCATAATCACCACCTCAAAGTCAGGTTCACTTCACCGCAACGATATAGCAGATCCAACTAGCATCGCTGGGTGCGGATTCCTGACGTTCCCACGTGCTGTACTCGTCATCTCCAACGTCCTCATCATCATTTTCCCAGTAGATGTGACTCTCACGAAAACCAGCCTCAGCCAACATTTCTCGCACCTCGGGGATTGTCCAGAATCGCCAGTGGTACTCAAAGGCTTTCTTCAATTTACTGCCGTCGGCAAACTTGAAGCTGATCGCAAAACTGGCGTCTGCGTTAATCGGATTGAAACTGACTTGCTCCCAGTGATACTTGAAGCCTTTTTTGCCTTTCACAATCTTACGTTTATCGACGAGTCCCTCTTCATAGCATTCACCACCACCCATCATATCCATCACCATCACACCTTTTGATCTGAGGTTGGAACGGGCAATCTTGAAGTACTCAATTACTTCTTCACGCGTCTTGAAGATCCAGAATGAAAAATTCTGAGCCGCAAGTACGTCAACCGTTGGACGATTTCGCTTTCGCACATCCTGCTCGATCAGTCGCACACGTTTTTGTTGTGATTTTTTCAGCTTTGCAAGATTATTGTCACGGCCCCATTGCAGAGTCTCCGAGCACAGGTCGACACCAATGGCTGTTCGCTTCGATTTGGATGCCACCCAGTCACAGCAGATGGCAAACGTCCCGCAGAAATCCTCACGCAAATCCGTCGGACTGGAACCGTAAGCATCCCGATAGGCCTGCTCAAAAAACACAACTTCGTGATCCGGTGTTTGTACCGATTTTTGATAACAATCAAATCGATCCGCCACCGACGCCATCGTTGGCTTGCCTGATTTGATGTTTTTGGATTTTGATTTCGACATTCGCGTGCTGCTTAACTCTTGAAGGTAAATATCTTGTCGCTGTACTAATACTACTTGTCTACTACTACTTGTCACCAATACCACTCGCCTTTCGTCACCCGATTTGGATTCGGATGCTCTGATCGAGCCAACTGGAATCTGATTTTACCGCTCTGGATTGCAGAAATACCAAGAGCGGACTATCGCTGTCAGTAAACGCAACCAAGAAGTCGATCTGCTCATTGGTTTTGAAGGTGGCATCAGTTTGAAATCACTAATTTCGCCGTTCACCCCAATCCAGTCGGTTCAACAGCCTAGCACCTCGGCATTTAGTATTCGAGAAGCAAGTTGGCGGTTTCTTCAATGAACAGGTTCAACCATGCTTTTCCAGACGCTTTTGTTTGGGCCTGGAAAACCGGAATCCTGCCAAACCACCGGCGATCAATCCGCACAAATGCCCGTCCCAGGAAACATCCGACCGCCAGCTTGGTATGACTCCACTCAACACCGTGCCGCCATAAATCAGACCAACCAAAATCGCAATGATGACGGGGAAAAAGCGAAATTCCCGAATCCCTACTGTAATCAGAAATGAGCAAAGCCCAAATGTCAGACCGCTGGCGCCGACGTGCACTGCAGGACGCCCAAATACCCACAGCAACGAACCACTCACCACAACAATACAACCCACAGCCACCCAAGGATCCTCGCGTGAGCTGACAAGAAGAAACAGTAATACGATCAACGGAACTGTATTGCCCAGCAGATGATCCAAATTGGCATGCAGAAAGGGCATCATTGGAATACCGAGCATTCCAATGAAGGACCTCGGATATAAGCCCAGTCGCAGCAGATCAATTGGTAGAAGCCAATTAATGATAAACACAAGCCACATCGCAGCAACAAAAACCCCAATCGCGTAATATTGCTTTTTCACGACGCTACCCTGAGATTGAAAATCTTTCTGACGTGCCGCAGGTCGCACATCGGTGCTAAAATATCTTAACAAGGGCAACGCGATACTGTTCATCACCAGCAAGGCAAGTGTGATACGAGAAAGATTTTGATCACGCGAGAGAATCAAAGAAGTCATGCAATCCAGGCAAACAGCACAGCTGAAACGGAGCACTCGACGGCAAATGTTCCAGACATGTGGGATTGGAATTGGTAAAGCCGCCCTCGCGTCGATGTTAGCCGAAGAATTCGGAACGAACTGTTTACAAGCCTCGGAAACCACGCCACGCGGTCATCACCACCCACCGCGCGTCAAACGAGTGATCTACCTGTTCATGGCCGGTGCGCCTAGTCAACTTGACCTCTTTGATTACAAACCAAAGCTGACTGAACTGGAGGGCAAGCCACTGCCAGCATCGGTAATTGCCGGGCAGAGATACGCTTTCATCCAACCGGATGCCGCCGTCCTGGCTCCCCGTTTCAAATTCAAGCGACATGGTGAGTCAGGAGCTGAGTTCTCGGAGGTGCTGCCGCATTTAGCCACCGTTGCTGATGATCTGGCAATCATCAAGACTGTTCACACAGATCAATTCAATCATTCACCAGCACAACTTTTTGTGAATACCGGGAGCCCGATTCCCGGACGCCCAGCCATGGGTTCGTGGTTGACTTACGGTATTGGCAGTGATGCTGCTGATCTGCCAGGATTCGTCGTTCTCAAGAGCGGGGGCAACCTATCCGGGGGTGCCGCCATGTGGAGTTCAGGCTTCTTGCCGGGTGAACATCAAGGCGTTCCCTTTCGCTCCAGCGGTGATCCAATTCTCAATGTTTCCAATCCACAGGGAATCACCCGGAAAATCCAGCGTGACACCCTTGATCTGATCGAAAAACTGAATCAACAACAACTTGATCAGACCGGGCTGAGTGAAATAACCACTCGCATGGAAAGTTATGAGATGGCTTATCGGATGCAAACACGAGCACCCGAGTTGATGGACCTGAACAACGAAGATGCCGCCACGCTAAAACTTTATGGCACGTCCAGCAAAGACCCAGGATCCTTCGCCAAGAACTGCCTGCTGGCCCGACGACTTGCCGAAAGAGGCGTGCGTTTCATCCAGCTGTACCACTCCGGCTGGGATCATCACAGCAACGTCGAGAATGGAATCAGAAAACAGTGCAAGCAGACAGATCAGGCATGTGCAGCTCTCATCAAGGATTTGAAGCAGAGAGGCATGCTGGAAGACACGCTAGTCGTCTGGGGAG
>JAPOKD010000767.1 GCA_029977825.1 Planctomycetota bacterium
ATTCGCGTCAGGTGTCGATTCGTTGCTGGATTTTGAATTCATGAGCGTGTGCGATCGCATTCACGGAGAGGAAGAAGTCGGGACAGTGCTGGTTTTGAGGACAAGCCAAATACGAAGTCAGGTTGTGAGTTGATTGCTGGGACAGGTCCGAGTCCCTAACTTTGCCGGCTACATTGTCACATCGTTTGTGCGGAGGAACAGGCGGTGTTGGCTGTCATTTTGACAACTAGGCCGAGAGACGGGTTCGTGGCTCTTTTGGGTGACTGCCAAAAATGTTTCTCGTTCGCGAAAGATGGCTCTTTTATCGCGTTTAAGCCAGTTTTTTTGACTTTGTTGCTGAAAAACAGAGCTGAAATCTGATTCGGTGGGACGACTGGCACAGGCTTTGCCTATTCCGTCAGCAGGTCCTTGGATGTGACGAAATGGACATCCAAGAAAAGACGAAAACAGCTGACTCAAGTCAGAAATCGGGGTTTGTGTGAGATTCGTGCAAACCCCGTCATAGAGCAAAGAGACTGAATTAGAAAATTGAGACGAACGCAGCGTCTCCGCGTTGCGGGATTGAAAAGGAGAATGAAATGGCACAAGGCGAAAAAATCATCGGGATCGACCTCGGCACGACCAACAGTGTTGTGGCGGTGATGGAGGGGAGCGAGCCCAAGGTTATCCCCAATCCGGAAGGCAACCGTTTGACACCCAGCGTGGTTGCATTCACTGACAAGGAAGACACGATTGTAGGCGAGCCAGCTCGTCGCCAAGCGGTGACCAACCCGAAGCGTACGGTGTACTCAGCAAAGCGTTTCATGGGACGTCGACATCACGAAGTTGAGTCCGAGGAAAAAATGGTTCCTTACGGAGTCTCCGGCGCGGCGGATGAGTACGTGAAAATCGAGGTTGGCGACAAGCAACATACGCCGCAGGAAATCTCGGCTAAGGTGCTTCGAAAGCTCAAGGAATCTGCTGAGTCTTACCTCGGCCACAAGGTCAACAAAGCCGTCATCACGGTTCCTGCTTATTTCAACGATGCACAGCGTCAGGCCACCAAGGATGCTGGTCAGATCGCTGGACTCGAAGTGGCTCGTATCATCAATGAGCCGACCGCAGCGGCACTTGCTTACGGTCTGGACAAGAGCAAAGACGAGAAAATCATCGTCTTTGACTTGGGCGGCGGAACGTTCGACGTCTCTGTCCTCGAAGTCGCCGATTCTGGCGATGAGGATCAGGAGAGTCGCGTCTTCCAGGTGATCAGTACTTCCGGTGATACCCATCTGGGCGGTGATGACTTTGATGAGGCGTTGATCAACTACGTCGCTGACGAGTTCAAGAAAGAGAACGCGATTGACCTTCGCGATGATCCCATGGCGCTGCAGCGTTTGCAGGAAGCATGCGAGAAAGCGAAGAAGGATCTCAGTTCTCTTCCAGAGACTGATATCAATCTTCCGTTCATTACAGTTTCCGACAATGTGCCGAAGCACCTGACCATGAAGGTGACCCGTAGCAAGTTCGAAGAACTGGTGGACGATCTCGTTGAAAGATGTCGTCAGCCTGTGCTGCGTGCCCTGAAAGATGCTGGATTCGAACCCAGTGACATTGATGAGATCGTCCTCGTCGGGGGGAGCACCCGTGTCCCAAAGGTGCGGGAGCTCGTCAAGTCAATCTTTGGCAAAGAACCACATCAAGGTGTGAACCCTGATGAGGTTGTTGCTGTGGGAGCTGCGATCCAAGGTAGTGTGCTCGCTGGTGAGCGTACTGACGTGCTGTTGTTGGACGTGACCCCATTGACGCTTGGAATTGAAACCGAGGGCGGGGTCATGACTGCTCTGGTAGAGCGAAACACGACCGTTCCTGCCGAAAAGAAGAACGTATTCAGTACTGCAGCTGATAATCAGACTGCGGTGACGGTGCGGGTCTTCCAGGGGGAACGGAAGATGGCCAACAGCAACCGGTTGCTGGGAGAATTCAACCTCGAGGACATTCCACCGCAACCGCGAGGGGTTCCACAGATTGAGGTCAAGTTCGACATTGACCAGAACGGTATCGTCTCCGTCTCAGCCAAAGAGTTGAAAACTGGAAAGGAAGCGTCCGTTACCATCAATGAAGCTGGCGCTCTCAGTGAAGATGACATCGAGCAAATGCGGAAAGATGCTGAAGCAAACGCCGATGAAGATCGCAAGCAGTTTGAATTAGTCGAGGCCCGAAATCGTGCAAGCCAACAAGTTTATCAGTTGGAAAAGCAGATGAAGGAGCACGAGGATAAGCTCACTGACGCAGATACCGAACCGATGAATACTGCGATTGAGAAGGTAAAGAGCGCCGCAGAGGGTGAAGATGCGGCAGCGATCAAGGCTGCATCTGATGAACTCGACGCAGCATCACAGGCATTCAGCAAGGTGCTGTACGAAAAAACGAGTGCCGCACCTGAGGGTGCTGCACCTGATGCGGCAGCAGCCGGAGCTGGTGGCGATGCAGATGATGATGCGATCGATGCAGACTATGAAGTGAAAGAGTGAGCGACAACCATTGCTGATCGAGAGAAAGGTGGGTGTCAAACACCCGCCTTTTTTTATGCCTGTTCGAAACAATTTTGGCGCAGTAATTGCAATTTAAACAAGCAAAGGGAGGATGGCTGCCATGGCTTTTCGATTTGATAAACTGACAAATAAAGCACAAGCTCTCGTCGCTGATGCTCAGGGACGCGCTGCATCGGCTGGAAATCCGGAGATCAATCCACTGCATCTACTGGCTGCAATGTTGGAGGAGTCTGACGGAATTACGCGACCACTGCTGGAAAAAATGAATGTGGATGTCGCTCAGTTAAGCGAACTCGTCAAGAGTGAGACGGCTAAGCTGCCTTCAGTGACGGGTGGCCGCCAGCCCGGTATCGCGCCCAGTCTGCAAAAGACATTTGATGCTGCCGCTGATGCTGCCGAGAATCTGAAAGACGAGTTTGTCAGTACCGAGCATCTGCTGCTGGGGCTGGTGACTGCGGACAGCAAGGCAAAGAATCTGTTTTCATTGTCGGGAATCGCAAAAAACGATGTTTTGGAAGCGATGCAGGCTGTTCGTGGATCTGCTCGTGTTACAGACCAGAACGCTGAGGATACCTATCAGGCGTTGGAGAAGTTTGGTTTTGATCTGACTCGCCTGGCAGCCGAGGGAAAACTCGATCCTGTGATCGGCCGGGACAATGAGATTCGGCGGGTTGTCCAAGTGCTCTCCCGTCGAACGAAAAACAACCCGGTGCTGATTGGTCAGCCGGGAGTGGGAAAGACAGCGATCGCCGAGGGGCTGGCACTCCGGATCTTCGAGGGCGATATTCCTCAGAGCTTACGGGATAAACGTGTCATCTCGTTGGATATGGGGGCTCTCGTTGCTGGTGCAAAATTCCGCGGCGA
>JAPOKD010000761.1 GCA_029977825.1 Planctomycetota bacterium
ACCAACTCAATGACAACGCGAGTGTCATCCAGAAGTTCAAGCATCTCACGCCCCTGAATCCGCGTGACAAGGATGCGATCTCAGCTTTGCTTCCGCCAGGGCCCCCGCGGTCAACCTTGGTACTGGAGTGGTTGGAATTTGAGGGGCCGATTTTTGACAAATGGCCGCCTGAAAACCATCGCAACCTGTTGCCTGAATTGCATGATACCGCTGGAGTTCATTCGGGGAAAATGCCGGAGTCATCCCCGACGATTGAACAAAGGCGAGCCAGGCAGGCTATTGAACGGTTTATGAAGAGGGCGTTTCGCAGGCCGGTCACCTCTTCGGACGTCAAGTATGTGATGGACTATTACGACGAGGTGAGGCAGCGATCGGAGTCGTTTGAAGAGGCGATGCGCGAGGCGTTTGTGATGATTCTTGTTTCTCCCGAGTTTCTGTACCAGATACAGCCTAGCCATGCTTTAGAGGCTCAGCGGCTCACACCGCATGAGTTCGCGACCCGACTTTCGTATTTCCTATGGGCAACGATGCCAGATGCAGAACTCGCCAGTTTGGCCGATTCTGGCAAGTTGTTGGAGACAAAAGTGGTTGAGGACCAAGTTCGCCGATTATTGCGTTCTCGGAAGTCTTCGGAGTTTGTGACGCACTTCACTGATCAATGGCTTGATCTTTCAGGCATTGATCGTGTTGCGGTCAACCCTGAATACTACTCTGATTTTGATAATGACCTGAAGACTTCGATGCAGCGGGAAACACGTGCGTTCTTTGGTGAGCTGTTGCATCACGATTTGAGCGCGTTAAACCTCATTGACTCGGATTTTGTGATGGTGGATGCTGCGTTAGCTCAGCACTATGGTGTCAAGGGTCCCAGGGGCAGCACATTTGAGCGTGTCAATTTAGGAGGCGATTCTTGTCGGGGCGGACTGCTAACTCAAGCCAGCGTGCTGTTGTTGAACTCGACAGGCGAGGACTCGCATCCTATTCGTCGCGGGGTTTGGCTTCGTAGCCGGTTGTTAGGTGACCCACCAGCGCCACCTCCACCCGATGTTCCCGAGTTGGATACGCAGTCGGGTGAAGCTGTGCTGTCATCGGTGCGTGAACAGCTGGAACGGCATCGAAATCGCGAGGCGTGCAACGATTGTCATCGTGGCATCGATCCATGGGGCATCCCGTTTGAAAATTTCGACGCGATTGGGAAGTTCAGGAACGACGCAGTTCGCTTGGGGTCGAAAAAGGGGAAGAAGGTCAGTGTTGCAGTGTCTTCGCATAGTGTCCTGCCGAATGGCGTCAAAATTCAGGACATTAGCGACCTCAAGGCCTATCTGCTGGAGCGGGAACGTAGAAGGTTCGCGACAACCCTCGTCTCCAGACTTGTTGAGTATGGAACAGGAAGAGCCATCGGCTTTGAAGATCGTAAACAGATTGAAATGTTGACAGATAAGTTTGAAGCGGAAGATTATCGTTTGAGTGATTTGATTGTGGCGATCGTGCAGTCAAATCTTTTTCAAAGCAATTAACCAATACGAAAGCACTCTGATGCATAAAAAATCATGGCAGCTTGACCGTCGAATGCTGCTTCGTGGCGCTGGCGCATGCATGGCGTTGCCTTGGTTGGAAGCGATGGCATGGGGTGAGAACACTCCCGCATCCTTGCCCACGCGTTTTTGTTGTGTCTATTTTCCTTTTGGTGTCGCCGTTCCAAGTGAGGATCACCCCAGTCGTCAGTGGGGCTGGTTTCCCACCGGCGAAGGCAAGAACTTCAAATTCACGAATGTTCTTAAACCACTCGAGCCGCTACGTGACGAGGTTACAGTGATTGGGGGGATCTCCCATCCAAACGGCTGGAGCATGGGCGGGCATGATACGGGTGACATTTTCTTAACTGGCTCATTGATGAAAAGCGGCGTGTTCTCCAACACGATGTCGCTCGACCAACGGATTGCACAGGCAAATGGAGAAGAGACGCGTTTTCGATCGTTGACCTTGTCAAGCGATGGTGGTGTCGGTGAGCCAACGCGTTCATGCACGTTGTCCTTTTCTCGCGAGGGCCGGCCCATCCCCGCGCTGGCGAGCCCCGCTCAAATCTTTGAACGCCTGTTTGGTGATGATGCTGGCGGTAGTCGGGCACAACAGCGTCGACAATTAAGAAACACCAGCAGTATGTTGGATCGTGTTCTCGAACACTCCAAAGACGTGAACCGAAGTTTGGGCGCAGATGATCAGCGTAAATTTGATGAGTATTTGTCGTCCGTGCGTACCATCGAAAAACGTGTTGAACGCGCCGAGGCGTGGTTGGATATTCCTAAGCCCGAAGTGGGACGAGATTCGGTGGCTGTCGAGGCGACTCAGCAGGGTCCAAAAGAATATATCAAGGCGATCTATGACCTGATGTATCTTGCCTTCCAGACCGATTCGACCCGCGTCGCGACCTACATGATTGGCCAAGTGGCGGGCGCAACGACGATCGCAAATGCCTTCCCAAGCTGTATCGGTCTTTCTCCAAACTGGCACGGGTTGGCTCATGGGGCAGGAAAGGCGGGCGGAATGGAAAAACTTGGACGGTTTGATCAGTTCCTTGCCCAGAATCATGCTGACTTTCTGACGCGGTTGCAGAATACAAGCGAAGGCAACGGCACTCTTCTGGATCGCACGATCGTGCTCTATGGGTCGAGCAACAGTAAAACTCACAACAATCATAATTATCCGTTGTTGCTCGCGGGTGGGCGGAAATTGGGGCTTCGGCACGGTCAGTTCCTCAAGTACAGCGAACGGGATATGCGTTTGTCCAATCTCTATGCAACCGTCTTGCATCGCCTGGGGGTTCAAGACGAGAACTTTAGTGACAGCACTGGTGAGATGACTGACATTTTGGCGTGATCGCCAGTGAGTTCTGTCTTGGATAACCTCAAGGTAGTCACAGGTTAGCAAACGGAAGCTGAGGACAGGCGCTGTGTGGAGTCGCCTCAGTCTGTTTGTGGTGAGAGCGGTTGAGCCTGCTGCATGGGTGATGTTTTACGGCGCATGGCAAGTTGCTCACGAGAACGCGGCAGGCAACTGGTTCACCAGAGAAGTATTGGCGCTGGGATCTCGAATCCTATTATTGCGGGCTGTGCGTGGGTGGTACTTCACAGACGCGACTCACCTAAGGTGATTTGGGGCTTGTGAGAGATCGGGCAGGTGCGGGCCTATCTGTAATTTTCGCGGTAATGGCATTTGGATGCGGCCTACCTTGTGAGGCTGGCAAAGGTCTGTGCTTCGATATCTCATTCAGCACGCCATTGATCGCCGCCAGAGGCCCTGCAACTGGCATAACCGTATTATCCCGCTTTACGCGTGAGGCCCCTCGTAGTGCCTTGCACGCTGGGAAAGCACCTGGCGACTGGCGTGGCCTATCCTTCCAGTGTTCTTTTCATCAGCTTCC
>JAPOKD010000498.1 GCA_029977825.1 Planctomycetota bacterium
CAGGTCGATCACGCGATTAGTCAATGGTCGGCGCCCGGTTTCCAGATGCAACCATTGCTCGGGGTTAATGGGCGTCAGAGCGTCAAAACTCTTTACCTCCGGGTATTTCTCTGGGTCCATCCCATCAACATCCAGAATCTCACGAACACGTGGGCCTTGTTGACGACGTGCTTCCTGAACCATTGCCTTCAAATAAACGCCCTGCCGCAACCCGAATCTTTCAATCATCGTGCCGGGGACAAAGGGATCGCTCCGCTCACGCGAGTAGTTGTTGTCTGCGTTTCTGAGGAATCCGTAACCGTTGGGATGAAGCTCAAGAATCCCTTCGCCCTCTTCCAACGGTGCATCGCTTGGGATATCCGCTGGCTCGCGATCTGAATGACCTCCGCCATTGTTCCCGCCGCCACCGCCACCGCCGCGTCTACGTCGGCGTGCTCTTGGTTTTCCGTTTCCACCTGAACCGGAACCATTGGAACCCGAGTTATTTCGGCCACGATTTGTGCGTTTTTTTTTCGCCATGTGTCATCCAGAGTGCTCTTTGAGCCACATTCTTCGAATCATCAGGAAATCAGCCGAGTCAATTGGAATACAAAAATTCGAAGTGTGTCTTGCGTCACCGCAGGTCCAGCATTCTTCGATCTTGATTCCCTCAACTCGACATTTTCCACTGAAACGGAAGTGTCAGTGACTTATCAGCAAGATTGAAAGATTTACCGCGACAGGAACAGAGTGATGAAAACCTTCGCTGATGAAGCAGCGGTAACGCTCCGCGAAGGCAAAACTTTTAGTGTTGTTTCGTTAGGAAATTGTCGATGTGCTGCCCGGTCTCCGGGCAAGGCAAGCTTCGTGAACGCAACCAGATGCCGAGCGTTCGGTCTACGTCACCCTTTTCGGCTAATTGGCGTGGGTTCAGGTTTGAATCAGCATCCTGCGAGCCATCGCTTAATCCAGTGGCGGGAACACTACCATTAACGAGCCCCAAAACTATCATTGGGAACGTCTTCAATGTTTCTCAGGCGTCCGGCCACCAACGCTTGTTGTTGGTCTATGAGGAACTTGTTGTGATGAACTTGGATGAACCGCTTCTTACGGTTCGTTAGGAGGATACTCGACGGCTCAGACCGTCTATCCTCGTGCATGTCATGGATCCGATCGCAGACAAAACATCCGTTACCCCCAGGAATTTTGCTGGCCAAAATCCTTGGCGATGTGTGGTGGTCGCAGGTGCGGTGTCGCCACATCAGAGGGACGCGATCAAGACGTCCTAGGAGAGGCATCGGAGTCGTGAAACTCGCCTGCCTTCAGCTTGCGATGAAATATAAGCCCTCAGAACTCAATGTCAAGCCTGATTCGTGAAGATCTACCCCACCAAAATGGGCGGGTCCCAAAAGATCACGCTAGCGTCAAAGTCGACCTAATTTGTAGGTTCCCATCAAGCCGCAGAGTCGAAGCGGCCGATCAGAGGCAAGCGTGAGGACTATTTTCTCGCAATTGCCATCAGTTTTTACATTAAATCGAAGACAGGAAGCAGGTTTGATGCGCACGGCAGCCCCCAAACTATTGGTCATGATCGCGGTTTCAATCATGACTTCCCATGTCGCCCGAGCAGAGATTTCTTGGGAATCAGACCTACGCACCGCTCATCAGAAGGCCTCGGCAGAAAATAAATTGCTGCTACTGCACTTCTACAGCGACAACTGCATTTGGTGTGATCGCCTTGAGGCGGGGGCTTTTAAGCAGGCAACTGTCGAACAGGCCATCAGTCGCGACTATGTCGCCCTGAAGGTCCATGCCACGAAAAGCCCTAAACTAGCCAGCTTATTCAAGGTCACCAAATTCCCAACAGACGTCATCGTCACCACGGAAGGCCAGACCCTCGCACACAGGGTCAGCCCTCAGCAATCGGAACGCTACATCGCAATGCTGACAGGATGCGTTGCATCAAAACCAGTTGCTCAAGTGGCTGAAAAGGTCGATCCCGCCCCACTGGCCCCCGCCGCAACATCCACTTCCAACAATGCTCCCCAACCAGACCCAGCGTTACCGGTTAGCCCCAATGCTGAAATTTCAGATACTTCGAGAGCCCGCATGAGCAATGGCGTGCAGGCGACACTCACCGGCTCGCGCGGTACCAGCATGACCCTGCCAAGCCAGGGAACGACAGGAGCATTCAATCAGCTGCCTGATGATTATGGCGTTGCCAATGGAGCCGCTCCTCTGGCCTCACAGTTGTTGCTACCCAACACACCGCCCGCAACAGCACCAAACGCTGGCAGCGTGGTCTCACCATCCAACAACTTGACAACTGAAGCACAAGCCACGGAAATCCCAGCAGCTGAGACCACAGCTGCCGAAGTCCAGACGCCCACCGCGATTGCCAAACCCGATTTGGCAATGCAGGGTTTTTGTGCCGTCACCGTGATCAATGAAAATCGATGGGTTGAGGGTAAGCCCGAATACGGAGTCATTCACCTCGGAAAACTTTATCTCTTTTCCAGCCAGCAAGCGATGGGCTCATTCCTTGCTGACCCTGCCCCGTTCACGCCGGTACTTAACGAAATCGACGTCGTACGTTTCTTCGAAGAGCGAAAGATTGTCAAAGGAAAACGTGAGTTTGGCGTCTTGGACCCAATTCATAATCGCATGTTCTTCTTCGCAGATGAAGCGGCCCTGAAACACTTTGAAAATGAGTATGAGCGATACACAGATGCAGCACTTGAGGTGATGGAAACCGCCATCAAGGAAGCTAACCCGGGTACCTAATCCGGCGGTTAATTCAGCCTCAATATCGTGAAAACAAGAGCGGCGACCTTCCCAGGAATGGTCGCCTTTTTTATTTGCGCTGATCTGCTTGTTTTGATGGATCATCGGCTCGCAAATCGGACCAACATGTTTGGTGTCCAGCTTCACACTGAGCGAGGCTTTGAGAAGCTCGTACCCCCGACTTCAAACGGTGTATCACGCCACTCTGCGTAAAAGCCACGAGGACCAGCCGAGAGTTTCGCATAGCTGGGGCGCAACCCCAGCAGCACAGCCACACCAATCACCAACAGCCCAATAGATATCAGGATCCAGATTAGTCTCGCTGCTGATTTCCCATAGCGTTTTGCGACAGCCTGAAACGTACGCAATTGATAGGGGGCACTCCATGGTCCAACGCCGATCGAAAAGCTAACCACGGCAAAAACCAGTGCCAGGCTGCCGACGAGAATTTCGTCCGGATTCACAGTTCACCTTTCACTTGCACGCTCTTTCAACAGGTCCAGCCAGAAATAACCGTCACGGATCAATCTTAACGAATCATCACAACACTCAAGTAGGGTGCAACCGTTTTCCTGTTACTACGAAGCAAGCTGTCCGCCGGAGAAGGACGAGGGCACGTGTTCAGTTTGCCAACATCCCCCATGCAGAAGCTCAGATGCAGACTACCGAACAAACCACGCGCGGCCGGTCTGCAAGCCTCTTATCGTTGGATGTCGCTTGAGAACTGAAATGTGCAGAATGCATAGCGGGGCCCACCACAAGGCAATGCCTCGCCAAGCAAGCCCAGCCTGTTTGACGTGCTGCTGGGATTCTTCAAGGTGGAAGCGAGCACGAACGACTCGATGACCTAAGAGTCAGCCCGCCGCATTTTTCGGCGCAGGGTGCGTATCTGCAGCCGTACTGATTCCAAGTCGGGACAGATGTCCAAAGCACGTCGCAAAGCCATTAGCGCGCCCGCATTATCACCCAATTCAATCCGACACCGAGCCAGTCCCTGCCAGGCCGGATAATGGAAACGGCAGTGCCACAGACAAGAACGATACACCCCTTCCGCCTGAAAGTGGTTTCCCATCCCATGCCAACTGATTGCCAGCTGATGGTGAGCCTCAGCAAATCGAGGGGCCAACGAAACCAAACTCTCCGCGTGACAAAACGCTTCCTGATATTCACCGCCATCATTCAGATGCATGACCCGCAGCAAGTGCTGATGGTGCACGGGCGCACAATCCCGGAGCAGAATTGCTCGAAAAGAATCATCGGCGGATAGACGGACCCCACGATCGTCGTCATTCAAGGCTCGGGCCAGAGATGAGACCGCCCTTTGATTACCCAAAATTCCCAAGGCTAACGCCGCCGCGCGACGAGTCTCACTTTCACCACGTTCCAGGAGTGTCAGCAAAGTTAATTGCGAATAATGCTCGTCAACCTCCCAGGCAAAGGCAGCCGAATCGGCTGTTGAGAGATAACGTCGATACGCTGTTGCAAGACGATTCGATTTTAGTGCCGGGGAAGTCACCTTCGCTCCATGGTCAGTGGATGTCATTCCTTGGTGCCGGCGCGAGATCTACAACAAGAGAGAATCCTAAACCTCCCACTTGTGGTCACGACAAAACTGCCACGTCAAATACATCGCTGTTTCACCTTGCAATCCCCCCCGCGCAGAGAGTTTGCCGAACCAGCAACGCTAATGCTTAACGTGCAGATATCGCGAGTCTAGTCGCGACAGCAAAGCACTACAAGCAATGAAACAGGACAGAAAAGCAATATTTCTGTCCATCAGGTCGATGTCTCTCCAGCTCAAAAATCTGATCTAAATTCATCCAACAAATCCGACACTGCAACCCCGTACCCAGACTGCATTTGTGTCACAAAAAGCATCAACAAATTGTTGAATTGCCCCCACGGTGTCCACGACACTTTGTGAAGTACTCAACTTTATCGAGCCCCACCTATGGGGTCTTAAAAATCGCCTAATCAGACAACTTGAGCAGCCTTGCCTGCCTTTGCTTTGAATTGCTTGCAAGGCCTGACTCTGATTGAAGCCAATGAAGCACCACCACTAACACCCCTCACTCAAATCCCCAGAACATGTTGGACCTAACGCAGAAGCGTGCATCGCTGGTGCACGCACACGCGTTGCAACCACTTTTCTGTCTGGTTTCCGGATGCATCTCCCCATACTG
>JAPOKD010000620.1 GCA_029977825.1 Planctomycetota bacterium
CCGTTTCGAATCTTGATTTGCAAAGTGCTGCCCTCAGCAACTTCGACATCGGATTCCAGCACAAAAACTGCGGTGCGGGGGTAGTGGATGCGGCTGTAAGCTGCGAAGCCGTTATTTGTTTTTTCATTCAGGCTATCATCTGGGTTTTTGAATGGAGCCACCTCGTCACCAATGACCCGCGTGAAGATGATTGGGGTCGTGTCGCCGTTTGGCTTGATTAGCTCAGCCTGTACGTGAGACAGGACGAACCCCCACTCAGAGTCGACCTTCGCCGTTTTTGGGTCGCCTGGAGCAATCGTGACCCGGATTGCTGTCAGGCGTTTTGTGTTCGCCTTTAGCGGCATCTCGAGTGTGATCTCCGTATTTGACGAAAGGGTGTCAATCGTGTGGTACTCGGCCCGACCGTGCCGTTGCTCGACTGCCACCTTAGTTGCTTTATTGGCTGACGCTTTCATTGCGGTCAGTAGCTGCCACTTGGCTTCGGGGGCGTCCAGAGCCGTGGATTCGCGTTCCCAAATGGAATGCCGCAGAGCATTAATTTTCTGATCCAGTTCGCCTGCTCGGGTGTTATCAGCGGGATCAAGTGGGACTGCGAGTAATGGAAGTTCCGAGTTCAGGTCGCAGTCTGCCGTGTTATTGAAGAAGGCAGCGAATCGATAGAAATCTTCATGCTTCAACGGGTCGTAGGGGTGAGCGTGGCATTGCACGCATCCGAAAGTAACACCTTGCCAAGTTTGCCAAACCGTGCTCACGCGGTCCAGCACGGCGTTGATGCGGAACTCTTCGTCGTCAGTACCACCTTCTTCATTCGTCTGCGTTAAACGATGCACGGCTGTCGCCACCCGATCATTGATGGTGGGCGAAGGTAGCAAGTCACCAGCGATTTGTTTGACGGTGAATTCGTCGAACGGCATGTCGTCGTTGATCGCATCAATGACCCAGTCCCGGTACTTCCAGATTTCTCGACGCCCGTCTGCACCCAGTCCTCGCGAATCAGCGTACCGGACCTGATCGAGCCAGACCGATGCCCAGCGTTCGCCGTAGCCTGTTGAATTCAATAGCTCGTCAACTTTGCTTTCGTACGCATCCTGACCACGGGTTTCAACCATTCCCAGGAACTGTTGGATTTGCTCGGGTGTCGGTGGCAGACCGGTCAAATCAAGCGTTACACGACGCAGCCACTGCGTGGGCGGGGCGTCTGGGGCTGGACTGATGCTTTGTTGATCCAGGCTCGCCAGCACAAACCAGTCAAGAGGCTGTCTGCACCACTGCCCCGATGACACACGCGGTGGTTTCGTGGCCTGCGGTGGTTGGTACGCCCAAGGTTGCTCCCATGCTGCCCCTTGTTCAATCCATCGAGTCAACAGTTCGATCTCGTCAGCAGTGAGTGGTGAGCCATGCTCGGGCGGCGGCATGACCTCGTCAGCATCTTTGGATAGTATTCGTTTGACTAACAGCGAATCGTCGGGCTTGCCAGTTTCGATTACGTCGAGTGCTGCATCACGATGGATGAATGACAGGTCTGCCGCTTGCTTGACACCTCCGTGACATGCCAGACAGTGATCACGCAAGATCGGTCGGATCTGACTGGTAAAGTTGATGGTCGCAACATCGGCAGAGTGCGAAAACGACTCACCCAGGCAAATTGCGAGAACGCATGTCAGCGTGGTGATGAGATGCTCGGTTTTCATTTCGGAGAGGATGCAGGAAATATGTTTTTGTGGGATCAACGGCGTAGCAGTCGGCAAAACCATCGGTTTCCCGGCATGACAGGCTGCTCGACGGTGGGCTGGCCATGCTCTCACCGCTACCGCCATGATACCTGCTACTGCGTCCTTGCGGTGTCCTGATCAGAATTGATCAGCAATGCACATGAATCAAATGAATGTTGGGGGAGCCCGTCACACAAACAATTTGACGTTGGACTCAACGGCTTGTCACGCAACACCGTAGCAGCGATTATCCTATTGATGAACTTTGCAGACTTTTAGACATTTTCCAACTTTTTCATCTCCTGCCACAGGCGAGTCAAATGGCGATACCACCTTGGACGATTGAGCTCCTGCGACGCGGAATCACCGATGTTGCCCGAAAGGCAAGTGAGCCTGAAACCATCGAAAAAATCAAGAATCAGGCAACGGAGATTCTGCAAGATCTTCCACAGACTGCGGCCAAGAGCATCGACGCGATGATGCGGACCGCTGAGGCAAGCAAGAAAACCGTGGAGCGGTGGTCACGAAAGCACACGACCTTGGCAGTGCCTCTGCTGAACGGTAGCGGCGTACTCATGAACGAACACGGGGCAGGAGTTCCACTAGCACCTCAGGTCTGTGAAGCAGGCTACGAGTTGCTTTTGGGCGATAACGTAACTGGTGTATCGATGGACGAGCGTCTGTCTCGAAGGTTGCAAAAGCTGCTGCCAGCTGGCGGAGATTATTCGATTGCCGTCACATCCAATTTCTCTTCTGCACTCACTGGTTTGGCGTTACTGGTCGATGAGCGGCAGTTGGTCGTGCATCGGTCTCAGGCAGTTCGGTTGCCTGACGGAAGAGCATTGCCTGATGCGTTCGGCATGTTCTTGCCAGTGATCCAGGAAGTCGGCAGTCGTGACAGTATCATGCCACAAGACTTTGATGGACTTGATTCCTTTTGTGTGGTCATGGCTGATGTGGGCGAGCAACCACTGGATTTGTTGGAGCTGACCGGCCGGAATGCGATGCAAGCGGTAATTCTGCCAGTGGCGACGTTGGGGCAAGCTGAATCAAGTGCTGCTGAATCAAGTGATATCCCTTCTGCTGAGTCGATGCTGGTTGCCGGTGCGGATTTTGTGATCTTGTCAGGACAGGGCGTGCTGGGGGGACCCGAGTGCGGAATCATCATTGGACGCAAGCCACAGATTGACAGTATCAAGGCTTCGCGTGTTTGGCCCTCGCTTGCCGCAGGTGATGCTGCTCAGGCCATGCTGGCGATGACTCTTGAGGTGGCTACTTCCGATCCAGATGAAATTCCTGTTCTGGCCTTGCTCAATACCAGTGAAGAAAATCTGCGTGGGCGTGCTGAACGGCTGGCGACCAGATTAAGCGGTAGTGACTGCATTCGAAACGTACAGGTCAAAGCGGAGAATGCACGGCTCACTCATCACGGGCGTTGGTCCTTTGCATCACGGCAGATTCGCGTGACTCATCAATCAATGACAGCTGAGGATTGGCAGAGCAAGTTGATGGACGACATGCCTGCGGTCGCCGTGGCTTGCGACGGCGAAGCGATTTGTGTCGACCTGCGATGGATTTCTGCTTCAGATGATAATCGGTTGGCTGAAGCTTTGGGTGGGACCATCACCCCGACACCAAATCCCTGATCATTCAATGCCTGCGGATTGTGGGCATCGCAGTCCGCCTACTGAAATTTATCCATCCAAATGAGATTTGGCCACCAAGGAGTATCGTTTGCCTGAGGCGGGCCCGATGTGGATCTACCATGAAGAACGATTTCTGTGATCTGCTCGTGGAGTTCATTTGCCACGTCACGATTTTGTTGCAGCACGTCTTCTTGTTCTCCGGGATCCACGGCAAGATTGTAAAGTTGGCGTTTGGATTTGGGGGTCTCCATTACCAGTTTCCAATCGCCATCGCGAATTGCAAAACCACCTGATGCGCTGTGATGAATCATTGGCCCTCTGTTCATTCTTGCATTGGGGTTGGTCAGCACAGGGGCAAAACTAAAACTGTCTTCGCCCTCATTTGCGGCCAATTGGTTCTCTGTAATCGCTGCGAGAGTGGCCAGGATATCGGTTTGGCAAACAGGCTGATTGCACTGGCTGGAAGGAGGGATTTTCGCTGGCCAGCGAATGAACATCGGCACGCGGTGCCCACCTTCGTAGATGGAACGCTTGCCTTCGCGGAAAATTCCATTGCTTTGGTGGGAAAATTTCTTGGCCCTCTCTTTCCATGTCGTCTCAGGGCCATTGTCACTCGTGAAGATGACCATGGTGTTGTCAGCCAGTTTCTCACGATCAAGCATTTCCAGAATGCGGCCCACGTGCCAGTCGGTTTCCATCATGAAGTCACCATAGGC
>JAPOKD010000407.1 GCA_029977825.1 Planctomycetota bacterium
CATGCCACCCTCCATGCCGCCCATGCCGCCTCCAGCAGTTCCTTGGGGGAGTACGCGGACCTGATGGACTTCAACCATCAGATCTGCGCTACCGCACAGAGCAACAAGTTCATGCACAGCTGTCTGGTTCATTGTTAACTTCATCATCACGGGCACGCGTTTGGCAACCGCGAGACTGGCATCGTTCGGACTATTGCTTTCCAACGCGTTTCGCAAAGTCGCTCCTGCGATTGGCTCATTGGAAACGTTGAGGTAGCGATTTTCGGCTGGATCTAATTTCCCCGTGGTACCGCTCGGGCCGCCACCTCCCATGTCGCCCATGCCCATGTCCATGTCCATGTCCGGCATTCCTTCCATTCCCATGCCCATCCCACCATCGGCACCTGCTGTCTCTCCCGGCTTGGAAATATTTCCGGGCGTCGTGCTGACTGATTTCCCGATCGCGATTTGCACGATTTCATGAATTTTGGCTTGATAGGGCTGCTCTGCGCCGGAATTGACATCAGAAATGATCTCAAGCAACTGGCGCAGAATCCACAAATTTTCCTGTGAATAGTAGATCTCGAGCGTCTCCGGCAACTTTCCTCGCCAAGGAAACAGGTCTCCCAAGACCGCTGCCTGACTGGTCGAGGACCATTTCACCAACGGTTCGGTGGTTGCCCCGGTCACATCGACCTCAGCACCGCGGTTTGGCCCTGAGCCGGTGGGTCCCTCTGCACCTCCCATTTCCATTCCCATGCCCAAACCACCTTTCTTTTCAAAGTCGGCGGTCCACTCCGTGCCAGCGACTGCGGCAAGTTTTGGAAGGGTGTTGCTGATGTAGTTCGCGTACTGACGCCGCAACGTAGTAGCGAGTTCGTCCTTTTCTTCCGTTGGGAACTTGACGTAGTGTTCGAACGGCAACTTGGCAGTCCCAGTTGTCTGGTCGATGAACTCGCTGAGGAATCGGTCATTGAAGGTGTTGGTGGGCCAGACAAGGATGTCTTTTTGACGATTGTAAAGTTTCTCCCATGACTTCAGCACTTCGTCCTGTCGCTTGGTGATCAGTTTCTGCATCTCCTCGTGAGACAGATCATTCGGTATCGAGCTTAATTCACCCTGTATCGTGCTCACGCTCTGGATCTTGCCCTTGATTTTCGACGTTTGCGACGCGTTTTCCTTCTGAAGCGTAGAAGTGCTCAAGTACCAAATCCCGACGGAACTCAATAAAACGAGCACACTCGAAATCCAAAAACCGTGCTTTAGAACAACGGCGAGTTGAGTTTTAAGCTGATCCATTTCAGTTCTTTACAGGAGTAGTAACGAGTATTGCTTGAGTGTCACGATGCAAGATCGCGGTGTATTAGGTGAAAAAGCCCGCTGTTTGGCAATTTGCCTCACATGCGAACGGTCGTTGATTCAGGGAGTGTTGCCAGCAGCTTCAGCAGCCTTTCTTTCGGCTTCTTCTCGCTCTTTTTCTTCTTGTGCGGCAGCTCTTGCTGCCTCCTTCTTTGCGACACGTTCGGCCAATGGTTGCTCTTGCCACACCATTTGGAACACAAACTCCAACCGGGGAACCAGGAAAAACTTGGGTTCTTTCTCTTTGTCAGCATCATCTCCATCGCCGGCGGCTGGCTCGCCCTCATCCTCACCGAAACCTGCAGCGGGGTCGTAGTCGGGATTAGCAATTTTCACTTCTTTGGGCTCATTATCGTCGAGCATCAGCGGATAGGAGATGCCCATTTCAGCCAACGTGAATATCTCTTTTCCGCCATCCGGGCGAGGTAATTCCACCGTTTTGCTCAGCGGGTTATCCGGCAGGAAGCTACTGGTCATAACACGACGAACATGGTTACTACCGATCTCACCGCCACCGGTTGTCAGCGAATCATTGTTGTAATCATGGTAACAGGACAATTCAAAAACCCAGCCTGACCCCTCTGGACCAGCATCGCTCGCCAGTGCGGCTTCCGCTTCTTCATCGAGTTCATTGTTGGTCAACAGAGCCCAGTTCCGGATTTCTTCGCGATAGCGTTGTGCCAACTCCTCTGTCCACCAGTCCTTGAGATCCTCGTAATACTTCGTATCAAAACGCGTGATGTGAATATCTTCGCGTTCATCAAGCGGTACTTCCTCTCGCGTTGGTATTTTGCCATCAACAAAGCTCTTGCGAGGCACCGCGTTATTGACTGTCTTGATGATCTCGAGCCATTTCAAACGCCGTTCCGCGTTACCGGAAACCTCTTTGCCCATCACATTGAGATAAGACAGCTGGGCATCGAGTTCGGAATCCCTGCTTTCGTGATCGGACTTGTAACTTTCCATGTTGGTCACGGCCGAAACCGAGTTGGACCACACATCATCATGCGTGGTCGCCCAACTACGACCAGTGAATGCGTAGTGACCGCTGAGCCCCAACAGCAGCACGGCCAGTGCTGCCACGGTCCAGGGCTTTTTGGCTCGGATCATCCGTTCGGTCAGAATTTCCCGCGGCACCAGACTGGTGTGCATTTGCGAGTTGTTCAAGCCCTGCAGGCAGAGTCCGTAGCAAACTGCGAAGGTTGGCGCGTTGTCACGGAACTTGGGATTGGATAGCACATCATCGCCGGTAAGTCGATTGAACCGGTCCATGACCTGAACATCGTAACCGAGGTTCTTTTCGAGATAAGCCGCCAGACCCGGCATCTTGACTGTGTTACCTGTCAGCAACAACTCGCCGATTTCCGCTTTCTTGTCGAGGCTTCGGAAGAATCCTATCGAACGCTGAACCTCAGTCACCAGATCATTGAAAACAGGCCGCATCGTCTGGAAGACGAGTTTGGGATCAACAGCCTCGCGGGCATTTCGCTTCAAATGCTCCGCCTTGGCGAACGTCAGCTTGAGATCTTTTGTCAACTGGCGGGTGAAGTGATTACCACCGATCGGCATGCTACGCTGCCAGATACGAAAACCGTTGGTGATAATGAGATCACTGGAGTCGGTACCGATAGAGAGCACAACACTGGAGGTTGGCGGATTATCGGGATCGAATACATCCGCATCCAAACGGTCATTCATGCGGTCGTAAGCCAGCATGTTGTAAAGCGATAGCGGAGCGAGCTGCACCGCATCCACTTCGATATCAGCACGATCAAAGGGAGCCAACTGGCGGTAGGCCTGTTCACGCTTCATGGCAAAGAGCCCGACCTCGCTTTCCAGAGCGTAGCCTTCCTCCACCATGCTGCCGGGCATCATCTGGAAATCCCAGACAACATCGTCCAGATCGAACGGGATCTGCTGTCGAGCTTCATAGCGAACGATATCGCCTACTTTCTTGACCTCAACCGGCGGTGGCTTGAAAAACTTTGCCAAACCACTCTGTCCGGGAACGCTGATGCATACTTTATCGGTAATGGAATCATTTCGTTCCAGCAACTGGGCCATTGCATCAGCAACCAGCTCGTCGGCGTCAGCTTCGGGCTGACTGAGAATCTTTGGGTACTCAATGAAATCGAATGCGTCAGCCATGACCTCGCCATCGACCATTGTGCAACGCAATGCTTTGAGTGCGGTTTGCCCAATTTCAATGCCCCAAACGCTCTGACTTTTTGCCATAGGAAATCTGCGATTCTAAAAATGCTGGAAACAGGATTTTAATGCTTCGATTGGCATAGTAGACGAAGACGATGACAAGCCGCAGAAAAATCGCGGTGGCAAGAAGCCAGCATCACAACGTCAAAAGCCAACGAAATAGGAAAAGTTGGTACGACACCCACGGGACCGGAGCCGCCGTTACAGTTACAATCCGAAAACTGCACTCTTCATTCTACCGCGTGTGATAAGAAATGGAAAAAAACTGCGGCAGGAACAGGAAGGAATCTCGGTTTAAACACAGCGTCGAGCCATGTCCACCTCTGAAAACGGATTATTCGGAATGTCCATCGACGAAAATAACAGAAAAGTAATGACAAAGTGGGCCAAAATGCGGCGGTGAGACCCACCGCCACGCCCGACCCACATTTCAATATCCTAACAATTTCCGCACTTCCAAGTCAAATTTATCCCACCATGCCAGTTTTTGACGAGTGCTGCGTCCTGATCCCCGTTTCGACGCTGGAAGATTTCCCTTCCGATTTATCCGATTATGACGCTCGTAGCCTGCTAGCGGCCTGGACCGTGCTGTGGCACCCCAGGCTTCTGGCCCAGACTGAGCAAGTTCCAAGCTGGCATCGCGCCGATGCGCCCCCTGAGCCAACTGGGCAACATTTGTTCACAGTGCCCAATCCGAGCATCGACATGCTGCCCGACGGATATCAGACTCGCGCCGAGCAGGCCGAGGAGACATGCTGGGTGACCGGTGACAGCCGTGATGAGATGCTTCAAAAGCTCAAACTCAAACCGTGCCAACCTCTGACGGACGGCTCACGGACAGTGACCGAGCAGGACTTTTTCGCGGCAGCCTACGCGTCGCTGCAGATTCAAGTGATGACACGTCGGTTGCGTTACACCAGCAATTTGGATGAAATCCACCTGCAAAATCGCCTGGTCACAGCAGCCAAAGCATTTATCGACGGCAAAGCTGAAGAAGCGATAGCGGCTCTGCACGATGTGTTCGATTGCCTTGCTGAAGAACGCGACCATTATTTTTCCTCTGATCCTCACCTCGTCGATCTGGTGCTGACCAGTGAGTCAACCATCGAAGCACTGTTGCAACTCGCCTCGCAAACCACCAGCAAAAAGGCTGCTTCCGATCAGGAACAGGAAACTGAACCGCAGATCAAACCAGCACCTTGCAACATCCTGCTGGACGCTGACATCTGTAAGACGTTGACGCAGTCAACCGACCCGCGCGTTGAAATGCTGAAGGACCTGCTGAAATCTGGGACTCTTGGTTGGGCCGGCGGTGGACCGCCACAAGGCACGTGCCTTGATGCGATGACCCTGTCACAGGCAGAGTCATTATTCATCGATTCCTACAAACAGCTTGAACAGGCCATTGGACTGGCTCCACCCGTGTACGGCCGTTTTGCAGGGACCACACCTTCAGACTTGACGGCCACCTTGGCCCGAATCGGTTACTGCGGCATGATCCCAATCGACTTCGCAGGGGGACGAGGCTTTGGCGATGAAGCCAAAGTCATCATGCAATCAGCCGCCGGTGACCTGGAAGCATTGACCGCCAAACCGATCGATGCGGCAAGTGACGCCGCGTTCCTGAATCTGGGGGCTCAGCTGGGTGAAGCGATTGACAGCGGCGAAATTGCAACGGCCCTTCTTGCTCACTGGCCAGGCAAAGCCTGCGACTCGTTCACAGACCTGCAATGCATTGCAAGCTGGAGTTTGTCGTTGGGCAAATTCTGGGCGCTGGCTGACTATTTCCGTGAAGGTGAACACCCCTACCACAACGGGAATCTTCCTGCTTCATCACCTGACGCTGCCGATTGGCTAAGTGCCGTGATCGCCGATGGGACACCGAAACCCATCGAGGCTGCTGCTGAAAAATTCCGTCAGAGGCTGATCGCTGAACAGAGCCAATTACTGGTCGGCATGACACGATTGACGTCTGGAAAAACAGATACCACTGATACGGAGTCGCCCACGGCGGGGATCGATTTGGCTCGGGCC
>JAPOKD010000613.1 GCA_029977825.1 Planctomycetota bacterium
CCGCAGAATCTGACGATTCAGGACGAGTTGCGAACCTTTCTTGGCCATGAAATCTCGATGGTCATCGCAACTGAACGAGATGTTCTGCAAACCATCGCCAGACACTACGACAGCGAAACAGAAAGCGTCGAAAAGCTTGTTCAACAACTCGCTGACGACGAAGAACTGAAAGCAGCGATTTCAGCTCTTGAAACCGAAAAATTCAACATCACGGATGCTGAGGCGTTGGCGGATTCGGCGCCCGTCCGAAAACTGTTGAACATGGTGCTGCTGCTTGCCATCAAAGACCACGCCAGCGATATCCACTTTGAGCCGTTTGAGGACGAATTCCGGATTCGCATCAAGGCAGAGGGCGTCCTGTATGAAATGGTGCCACCGCCTCGTCACTTGGCGTTTGCAATTACCACGCGTATCAAAGTCATGGCGAGTCTTGATATCGCCGAACGCCGGATGCCGCAGGACGGTCGTATCGAGCTGATGGTGGGTGGTCACCCCGTGGACCTTCGAGTCAGTGTTCTGCCGACGATTTTCGGCGAGAGTGTCGTCATGCGGATTCTGGACCGCAGTGTTGTGAACCTGAGCCTCGAAAACGTGGGCATGGATGATGACATGATGGCAAAATTCCGATCCGCAATCGATCGTCCCAATGGAATCGTGCTCGTCACCGGGCCGACAGGCAGTGGCAAGACAACCACGCTGTACTCGTCGCTGACGGAACTGAATGACATCAAGGACAAATTGATCACGACCGAGGACCCCGTCGAGTATGACATCGACGGGATCATTCAAATTCCAATCGACACCGATGTTGGCGTGACATTCGCCGGTTGTCTGCGAGCCATCCTGCGGCAGGACCCCGACACGATTCTGGTGGGTGAGATTCGCGACCTCGAAACGGCAGAGATTGCGATCCAAGCTGCGTTAACGGGACACCTTGTGTTCAGCACTCTGCACACCAACGATGCACCTGCGACAGTGACCCGCCTCAAAGACATGGGCATTCAGCCCTTCATGATCTGTGCCACAGTTGAAGCGATCCTGGCACAACGTCTGGTACGTCGCATTTGCACAAAGTGCCGGGAAGAAACCAAGGTCAGCAGTTCGATGCTCACCGACCTGGGCCTTAAACCCGAAGACATCACCGGCAAGAAGTTTTTCAAAGGAACCGGCTGTGACAACTGCAACAACACCGGCTACAAGGGTCGCATCGCTCTGTTTGAGCTGATGATCCTGAACGACAAAATCCGTGACATGGTGCTGGGCAATGCATCAACCGACGAACTGCGTGAAGAGGCTCGCAGTAATGGCATGCTACCGCTGCGAGAATTTGGAATCGCGGTGGCTGTCGACGGCATCACCACACTGGATGAAGTGATACGGGAAACCGTTGCGGAGTAAGACCCGTTGCGGAGTTACGCACAAAAACAACGAAGTCAGAACATTCAATTCACCTTAGAATCGGTGAAGTGCAAGATCTGACATTCAACTTGATACTTTTCATTTACATCATTTACCCTGCCAACTGACTTACTGGGCCAGCCATGCCTGTTTATCAATTCGAAGCGATGGATGCCGCGGGACAAGAGATCCGCGATGAAATCGATGCAGCCAACGAAGAAGAGGCGCAGACCACCATTCGCCAGATGGGGTACTTCGTCACGAAGATCTCTGTCAAGAAACAGGCAACTGCTGCTGCCGGGCAAGCGGGCCAGAAGCGTGGGTTTGCGATTGGCAAAGTCAAGACAAAGCATATCTGTGCTTTTACCCGACAGCTGTCCATCCTTCAGGACGCGGGCTTGCCCATTTTGCGGAGCCTGAAAATCCTCGAAAACAACCAGAAAGGTGGCAAACTCAAATTTGCTCTGATGGATGTCTGTGAAGAGATTGAAGGCGGAGCGACACTGAGTGAAGCGATGGCTAAATCACCAAAAGTTTTCAGCCGTCTTTATGTCAACATGATCAAGGCAGGTGAAGCTGGTGGTGCACTTGAAACAATCCTGCAACGCCTGGCCGATTTCCTTGAACGCGCTGAATCACTCAAGCGGAAAGTCAAAGGTGCATTGATCTATCCGGTGATCGTGGTGACAGTGGCTGCGGCTATTTTGACCTTCATCATGCTGTTCATCGTACCCACGTTCGAAACGATGTTCGAAGAGTTCGGCCTCACGCTGCCAACGCCAACCTTGTTGCTGATTGCAATGAGCAACTACATCTCAGGCTATTGGTTCCTGTTGATTGCCATGCCCATCTGCCTGTTGATTCTTGTCAAACTGATGCGGAAGTTCAGACACGGCCGAATGGGCTTTGACATGTTCATCATCAAGGTTCCTATTTTCGGTGGCTTGATTGAAAAGAACATACTTGCTCGAACCACACGTACATTAGGAACATTGATATCAAGCGGTGTTCCGATTCTTGAAGCGATCAACATCACACGTGAAACGTCTGGAAACGGAATGTTCGAACGAATGTTCACACGTGTGAATGAATCGATTCGCGAAGGTGAGGTGATTAGTAAACCACTTCGCGAGTACAGCGTACTTGGCTTCCATCCCATGGCGCTCGTGTTCTGGGCACTATTCGGAGCCTTCCCGGGGTGCATCCTGATGTCCATCGCTTTGACGGCGAAAGGAACGAAATTGGACAGTGGTGGCATGGTCCAAACTTTGACCATGCTGGCCACGCAAGGAATCGTGGGTGGTGGTGTGCTGGCGGCCTTATGGGGCGTCACAAAAGTCAAATCCCGCGTGGTTGATGATCTGGTCGTCAACATGGTCGATGTCGGTGAAGAAACCGGTGAACTCGACACCATGCTTTACAAAGTCGCAGATACGTATGACGAAGAGGTTCGTACGATGACCGACGGTCTGACAGCCTTGATGGAACCATTGATGATTGTGTTCCTGGGACTGGCGGTTGGATTCATCGTGATCAGCCTCTTCATGCCGTTGGTGTCGCTGATCAGTGGATTGACCTGATCCCGCTGCCAACAACCCAACCGCTCTTTGCTGCCGGGCATCACGGCAGCAGCGGCGGTGACCGGCGTATGCCCCAAGGGTTGTCCGCCAACATTTTTCCCTAATGAAATCCCAACCCCTTCAAAATCCATCATGAACGCAAAACGACGCCTTTCATCGCGCAAGCCAGGTGTTCACGTACACGCCCTGGACCGTCACGCCGGTTCAGCCGGTTTTACGCTGGTCGAAATCCTGGTTGTGATTGTCATCATCGGAATTCTGATGGCGCTCGCGGTACCGGCTATTTTCTCGGCTGTCAGCACCGCCAAATCAACGGCGATGCGGATGGAGCTCAACGCGATTGAGGCTGCCATTGAGAAGTATCAGGAAAAATACGGGGACTATCCGCCAGACTTCTCGAACTGGGCCGTTGTAGAGCGTCACTATCGAAAGCTCTTCCCGCGGGCGACTAATGATATCCAACTTCTAAAGAGCCAAATTTGCGATGCTACAGGAGACATTGATCCCTCGAAGTTCGATCGCAGCGAAGTCATACCGTGGGTTCTCCGCGGCTATAGCAGTGATCCGCTTCATCCGTTTACTGGACCAGGCGGACCTTGGATAGCAGGTCCCGCTGGTGACACTGTCGTAGGAATACAACCTCAGCCAGACAATGGCTTATTCGAGTTCGATCCGAGCAGGCTTGACCTGAAACAAGTGGGTGCGGGGTACATCGCTGAATCAAAAGTCGAAAAAGTAGCAGGGAACGTACCAAAAAAAGATTTCTTCCTCAGCTACGCTGCTTCCGACAAAACACCAACCCCACTGGTTTATTTCGATTCTCGCACCTACGAGAACTACAGCCTGTATGGATTCAATGGTTACGGGAAACTGAGCACGGGCGCGGTTCGACCATATATGGCTAACCTGCCCGAACCCGGCACTATGAAAAATACTTTCATGAACCCAAATTCGTTTCAGATAATTTCCCCCGGGCTGGATGGCAACTTTGGCTTACTGAGCAAAAACCTAGGAACCACTATTACTGCGTATGAAGAAGTAGCTAACCCCAATTACCCAGGCAACGGGATAACAGGCAATGCAGTGTTCTTCATTTATCCGACAGGTAAGGCAATGGCGGTATCGA
>JAPOKD010000571.1 GCA_029977825.1 Planctomycetota bacterium
CCAGTTGCTTTCGGAAAATGTATTCAGCTTGGGGCGAGAAGCCGCTTATCCGCTTCTCGGATGTCCTGGCCAGAATTCGCTTCCCGTGAGATGGCTTTAACAGCACACCGAAGGGTGCAAGCTCAAACCTTTCTCCCAACAACTGTTGCAAGGGAAGGATTACAGTCGCAACGAGATCGGTACAACTTCCCACAGGTTCGGCCAGGACAACATCCGGAATTTGCTCATCCGAGAACCCATCGGCAGTTGCGACTAGATCATCAAAGCTGCAACAAAAGCACGCCCCCGAGACCTCGCCAACGTCAAAGCCCTGAGAACGCAGGTTCTGTGTATCGACCAGATTTTCTGTCTGATCATTGGTAATGATCCCGACTCGCTTGCCCTGGGCGGAATATCGCCTGGCCAACTCACCCACCAAGGTGGTCTTGCCTGCGCCCAGAAAGCCGCCGACCAACACAAATTTTATTTTCTCTCTTTTCATCAACGATTTACCAAGCGAGTCCGCTCTTCCTGAGGCTGCCGGACAGCAGCCTGTTCTCCTACACGACCCGCACACGCGAAGGTCAATGCTCAAGTCCGTTAGCCGGTTGAACTGCTCTTTTAAGTAGTTAGCAAACGAGATACACCCAGAATCAAGTGTAGCTCAGTACCGTTAAAGGCTGCCAACCCCTGAGTAACCAAGGTGCGGGAATACAATAAAAGCTGGATCTATCGCAGGAAACAGAGCTGGTCGCGAACCGGACGGGCAGCGCTCATTGCAACGGCGGGACGCGGATGCTAACCGATCCAACCTGAAAATTCCAGCATCCACCCTTCTAGCCACCTCGCAACCAGACGGCACTGCACGGGTGCATGAAACCGTTGCAGGAAACATCCGGGGGCTGGCGTCAACATTGGTGTTGCACGTTTAGGGGGAATGCAACACATGGCCGGCCAGGTGATTCCGAAAAACACCGCTAAATAACCGGTAAAAAGTCATTGTTGCTGAGAATCCCTTCACTTATTCTTGGGGCGGAGAAGAGTGAGCAAATGATGGGTGTGACTCGAATCCCGATGCCCAACCAGCGGGAACAGGGTAAGGACCGACCAGGCACCACAGCTTGCGGAACGTATCGATTAGTCTTTCCGGACTGAATTTGGCGACTCGTTCTAGCCCGGATGTGAGTTTGAGAGGCGGCGAGAGCCCCATGACCGTCGATTCGAAGCCGAAAACGCTGTACAACGTGCAAGAATGCTGGAGGGGAATCCTCTGGGCAACGAGTGATCGATTCGCCTGCTGGCTTGCCGCGATTGGAATGCGGCGATTCAATCCATCTTTTTCCATGGCCCCAATCACGCCATCCAAATCCACAACAGCCTTCCGAGTTTGCTACGCAGATGAGTAACGAGTACGACACGATTATCATCGGCGCGGGAATGAGTGGCTTGGCGGCAGGAATCCGTTTGGCACACTTTGACCAAAAGGTTTGCATTCTCGAGCGGCACTATACGATTGGCGGCCTGAACTCGTTTTATCGGATGGGTGGTCGCGACTACGACGTTGGCCTGCACGCCATGACCAACTTTGCACGCAAAGGCACCAAGAAGGGCCCTCTAGCCAAACTGATACGACAACTCAGATTTCGCTGGGATGATTTCAAACTCGCCGAACAGGTTGGCTCATCGATCCGTTTCCCGGATGTTTCCATGGACTTCAACAACGACATTCAGTTGCTTGAATCCGAAATAGCGAAGCATTTCCCAGACCAGATAGACGGCTTCCGCTCGCTGTGTGGAGCACTGCTTGATTACAGCGACATGGACGGCGATGCGCCGAATTTCATGCGGTCTGCTCGGGAGGTCATGGCCGAACACATCAGCGAACCGTTACTCATTGAAATGTTGATTTGCCCACTGATGTGGTACGGCAACGCGCGGGAAAACGACATGGACTTCGGGCAATTCTGCATCATGTTCCGCGCCTGTTACCTTGAAGGTTTCGGGCGTCCTTTCAAAGGGGTCCGCGTCATCCTGAAGAATCTCGTCCGTCGTTTTCGCGGCCTGGGGGGTGAACTGAAGCTTCGAAGCGGTGTCTCTCGCATCCACGTTGAAAACGGTCAAGCACAGGGTGTAGTTCTTGATGATGGTACAGAACTGACTGGCAAACGTATCTTGTCATCCGCAGGCAATGTGGAAACCGCGCGGCTTTGTGATGACGTTTCAAGCGTCGATGTTGCCAGAGCCGGAAAACTATCCTTCATCGAGTCGATCTCAATCTTGGACCGAAAACCTACGGATTTCAACTTTGACCGGACCATCGTTTTTTATAACGACAGCAATGATTTTCGCTGGGAGCGGCCAGAGCAACAACTTTGTGACAGTCGCACCGGAGTGATCTGTTCACCCAACAACTACATCTACGATTCTGACGAAGGCGAATTACCTGACGGCGTCATTCGCATCACGACGCTCGCAAATCACGATCACTGGTGCAGTCTTCCTGATGAAAAATATCAGGCAGCCAAAATTGCCCAATACGACGAGGCGGTTGACTCAGCCGTCCGCTTCATGCCGGACTTCCGCCGTTACGTTGTTGACACGGATGTTTTCACACCCAAAACAATTCGTCGTTTTACATGGCACGACAATGGTGCCGTCTACGGCGCTCCAGATAAGCAACTTGATGGAACAACTCATCTGCCCAACCTGTTTTTATGCGGTACAGACCAAGGATTTGTCGGCATCGTCGGTGCAATCGTCAGTGGTATCAGCATGGCGAATCGTCACTGCATGAGCCTCGAATAGACCGATCCCCAACGGCTGACCATGGCAGCCGAATGCTGCACTTCTAATCCCAATCCCACCCTGGCCATGCAGCCCAACGCTGTCGCGTCCGCAACAACGCCACTGCCGCACGATAAGCTCCCTTCCCGAACACCGCACGTTCGTGCCCCCCGACCGAAAGCCATCAACATGCAAAGACAAAGTACCGGTATTACATCACTGGACGAACTACTCGGAGGGGGCCTGATACCAGGCACATTGACCGTGGTCATGGGAGCCACAGGGATAGGCAAAACCCAACTGGGACTCTGCTATGCCGATGCGGGCAACGCTCAGGAGGGACAGCGCGGCATTTTGTTCGACCTTACCTCCCGTGGCGATTCGCAAAATCACGCTGACTATGCCAGCAGGTTGTGCGACTGGCAACTCACGGAGAAGTCAATTGACTCGACGATCACACTCGAGCAAATCTGGAATCCGGAACAAACTCGACGTGACTACCTGCACATTTTTCAGCACAGCGGAAAACGTGTCACTGCGAACGACATGGACTCTGACCAATGGCGCGAATGGAAATACGAACAGGCAAAAAAACTCGATCAGGCAATTGCGTTTTTCTATGGCAACTTTGTACACGGTGTGCGTCGCTGCGTGATCGATGGCGTTGAACCGGCTTTAAAAGCCGCGGATTCAATTCAGCTGGAGCTATTTGAATACGTTTACCACCAGATACTCCGAAAGGAACATGACTGGGTCGCCCGTGATCTGTTTCGAGTCGGTTTCCGGGAAAACCAGTCGAAAATCGACACCCACGCCTACGAACACAGTCAACTTGGATGCCTGCTGCTTTATACCAGCCACGAAGTCATGCTGGATGACCTGATTACTCGACCGATCGAAAGTGGCGATGTGCTTTCAAACGCAAATACCATCATTTTGATGGGAAAAACCCGCGACGGAAACAAGATAGGAAGAGCGTTGCACGTTGCCAAGCATCGCGGCAGCGCGTGCGATGAATCCATCGTTCCGTACCAGATTACGGAAACTGGCCTCGAATTACAGTGACGACTGAAACGCTTGACTGACAGCAACCTGAAACGCCGAATGGTTCCGGCGCGACTCCCTTGTTGCGAAGCTGACGGTACTTCGGATGAATACCTCTGATAAACCGCAGCGCTCATGATACTGTTGGGCTCATCAAAAGCAGACCGCATTTGCTTTTGCGTTTTCTTGCACGGGAATTTTTCGAGACCCCACTGCTGGAAGAATTCCCTTGGCACTGTGACCGGTACAGAATCATGCCCATAACGGGGTACAAGCGTGACATCCGTTCTGCGTTAAGTCAAATCCTGCTAGACTCTCTGTCAGAGGTCGCGGGCGAAGGGCGGAGCATTGCCAGCCCTGTCTCTCACAACCTTGACACGACGTTCCGTGATTATTTCTTGAACATTGCAGGAGTTAACTCGTTGCCAGCTTTACACTCGTCCAAATTACTCGCTCGCTTTCACAGCTTGCTATGCTTCTGTGTTTTGCTGACATTAGCACCAACTCATGAATGGCTGCTTGCTCCGCAACACGCTTTTGCA
>JAPOKD010000416.1 GCA_029977825.1 Planctomycetota bacterium
AGATAACGTGGCTGGTGTCAAGAGATGCCTTTAACTCTGAAGTCTCGATATGGACGAGAATCGTATATACCGAATGGACGTCGCGATGCCGCCGGCTTTGCTAGCAAGCTTGGCCGGTCTGTCAGTGTGCAGCAAGCGAGTAGACCGCGAATTTTGCGTACTCAAGCCAGATTGGAGCAAAAAGCTCAGCACCTTCGGCAGGGAGCGAATCCGCGTGGACACTGACGCGGCAGGAGCTTGGCATAGCTCTTTGAAAACAAAGCAGACTGCGGCGGGTGTGTGGAGTGGAGGTGACGACCACCATGTTGGTGGCATTGGGAAATTCAACAGCAAAGCCTTGTGCCTCACTCCAAGTGCCTAAAAGCGGAGCAGTGGGTATCCCTCGGACAGTAGTAATGTGATCTTCAGGAACGCCCAGATACTCTAGGTAGCGAATGGCACGTTGAGTGACCGTTTGTGATTGTTGTGAGACGAAATCGTATCGTGAGCTGGTTGAATTTTCCTGCACCGCAATCTTCGCAACTAGTCCCATGTGATACAGGTCGCTGGCTGCATGAAGTCGGTTCCAATAAGCATGGCCATCGGACATGACGTAAGCAATGTCTGCCTTGGTGGTCATGTTTGAAACATGCAACGGATAGCTTACCCATGCTCGAAACCAAGAGGTCGAAAGTAGCATTGATGAACTGGTCCACAGAACCACGATTAAGAAACATGCTCTCCGCCAGCGATTAGCTTTGGGTTGTTTTGTGCCATCGAGGGAAACTTGTGCGTCGGTCATGGGGAAGATGGGTTTGCAGAATGTCGAAAGTCATCTTTCGACCAAGTGTAGTTGCAATTCACCATCAGTTGTCTTTCTTTCGATGTCTGCTCGTACGCTTTATCCGGTGGTGATCTTCCTCAACGGTCAGATAGCCCCAGTTCAAGGCTTGGTCCTGTTCGTATTGCTTTCCGAGTTGCAGTGCGATGCTCGCTTTTGCCAGTTCAAAGCCAAGGTAGAAGGCGTGTCCTGCGTCAACATTGGAAGAAATCTCTTGCTGCATCAAGCGGTCGAAGAGTCGAAATGGGTCACAGTCTTGAAGATGGACGCCAGCGGAGAGTAAGTGTAATTCTTCATCTTGTGCGAAAATACGGTAGTTGTTGTCCTTAAGCGTCTTGGCAAGATCTTCAATCGCTTCACGGGGGTAGGGAAGCAGCTTTGCATCCCTGAGAAGCACTAACTGGTTTGACAGTCGTTTTGGGGGAATGCCATGTTTGACACTGTGGTAGGTGAGCCTGCGGGCAAGATCGCATTCCTTGACTGCAGATTTTGACCAGTTGATCACTTGGGTCGTTAACACACTCCTGATGCCCAGTTCTTGGCATATCGACATCAGGATCATGTTCACCCCCGCAGAGTCGACATCGGTCAACTCCGTCAAGTTGCCAATTCCCATGAGCATGTTGTGTTTAGGGTATCGCCTGCGAGTTTGACTGTATCGGAGCAAGCTGTCCATGAAACCTGTTCCGATCGGTTCCAGTATTGGGTCCAGTCTGTGCGGCACATTTCGTTCAGTAAGATAATCAATTGTCTCCTCAAAACTTCGATCGTTACCAGGCGCATCGGGAATGACCACCACCTCAGTGCCCCAGTCAACAGACTGCTCGCGATTGGTAGAGTTAACCGAGAGGACCAGGCTCGCGCCGTGTCGAGTTGCCTGAGCCGCTTCCCACGGATCAAACGTATCCACTGAGACTTTGATCCCATTGTCGACCAAAGCTTTGATGTAGTCGGCGATGGTTGAACAGCGTTTTGATGGGTCGCATCCGAAATCAACTATGTCTGCACCAGCACCCGCCAAGCGTTTGGCGGCGCAAATGATTTCATCAATGGAGCGTCGGGGGGCATGATTGAGTTCCGCAACGATTTCAATATCGTGGTCTTCAAGTTTGATCGGTTCGGATTTGCCACCAAACCACTCGGGAAGAGCTCGGCAGTCCTTAGGTCCAACCAGGATCGGAATGTCAAGCGATTCTTCAAGTTCGCCGATGCCCGTTTCGCAATAACCAGGAACAACAACATGGGTGGCTGATGCTGGCACTTCGAGATGCCGTCGTATCCAGCGGGGGGTCATCAGCGCAGCGACCGTAATGGGCATCACATCCAATGAAAATGTAAAGCCATGTTTACCTGCCAACTCAACCAAAATGCTGCGCAACGCAGACTCAGCCAGTCTGCCTGTAACGAAGTGGTAATGGTGATTTGAGGATGGGAATGATGTAGGTGGCATGCAATTTTTAAAGGCGCCGGCATTCGAGCTTACTGGGAGTGGAGCACCATTCAATTTTGTAAGGCTTAGGCATCCAAAGCAAGGATTTCTTCTTAACGTTGAGGTGTCAGGCAAAAGAAAAAGCCACGAATCGAGTCTTCGAATCGTGGCTTAGAGCGTTGTGAAAGGCGTGCGGCCTAGCGACCATTGAACAATTCAGCGATGCCAAAGGTGAAGAATGTGGCGATCCCGAAGTTCATCACTTCCTCCTCGCACTTGTACTGAAGTATCAAGGTGTCGCCGGGTTGGATGAGCGGCCTAGCCTTCGGGTCATTGATCGCCTGAGCCAAATCAACTTCGATGGCTATCTGACCATTGCATGGAGTTTTTCTGAGAATATACAGAAGGCCGGGCGGAACTGCTGTGTCGATTCCGAAGCCATTCATGCCTCCAGCGCGACCACCGCCACCGCCACCGCCGCCTTGAGCTCCGCGGCCGTTCCCGCCAATGCTTCCGCCAGCCATGGCCATCGCCTGGAGTGCATCCAGATCATAATCCCTTGGCAGCATGTGCTCACCCGGTGCCAATAAGCCTCCTGTGTAGAACACTTCTGCATCTCTTGATTCGATGTAAACAATGTCTCCATCTTGCAGCGTCACGTCCTCTGCGGACAGTTCGGGAACCACGCCTGGCTTCACACGCAGTGGAATTTTCAACACGGCGGGGTCATCCGGCAGGCTTGGTGGACACACGCATGGATCCAAGCGGGCTGCTTCCTGCTGTTGCCAAAATTCCCTCAGGAAATCTGCCCGTTTTCGCTTGTCGGCCGTGCTGGCTCTGAGTACTTTAACCTCGTTCTTGGCGTTCAGACCGGGCAGGCCTCCGGTTTCGACCAAAGCATGTAGGATGTCGTTCTGGTAGGCGGGTAGTTTCACCAGCCCGCCGGTGGTGGACTGGTCACTGCTTTTGATGTAACCAGTGTTGCTACCACCTGAGGTATCTTCGCGAACAACGATCACGTTGTAAGTTCTTTCGCGAATGATCGTTACGATCGGGCGAGCTTTTTCACTCACCAAGATGCCCTCGTCGATGTAAGCATCCCGAATTGCATCGCGAACCTGATCAAGAGTCAGGCCTTCAACATCCAATGGCTCGAGGAGCGGTAATGAGAGGGTGCCATCGTCCTGTACTGGAATTGGGAAGCCGATGGATGGGGGCAGTGTACTGTCGGCATCGGGGAAATTGACCGGCGGCGGTCCTGGCGGTTGGTCAGGAGGTACGAATGGCAATACGCCCTCCACGTAGACACCCAAAATATCTCCCCCAGACAGTTGGTAGTCCCGAGGTGGCTCGACCGACAAAATAGATACGTCTACCGGAACAAGGTCTGCCTTGGGCTCCGGGAAAAACTGCTTGGGTAGGCGTTTTGCTGGAACACCATTGATCGGCTGCGTGAGGGATGTGCACCCCGTGAATGAGCTCGCGAAAAGCGCTGCTGCTACTGATGGTAACAGTCCTTTCAATAGCTGCTGCAAGCAAGTCTTTGCAGAAAAGTTGGTTCTCATCCTTGAGCTCTCTTGATGGATTCCGCGATCACTTAATTACTGGGTCTGTGACTATTCAAACGATCATTCAAAGGTGAATGACAATTCTTCGGAGTCGGCTGCAGGATCATTTGGCACGCCACTTTGACTTGGTGTCTCTGATGGCACAGATACGGCTGGACTGGTTGTCTCGGCATCGGTGTTGGGTAATTGCAAACCTGATGCTACCGGCTTGAGTTGCGATTTATCAGAATCGTCAATTGCCGTTCCCTGAACAGGGGACGCGACGAGTTCGTCAGAGGGAGACTCAATTGTTTGTCCCGCTCCGTCCGATAAGCCAGGAGCAACAATCTCAACCGCTTCAGGTGTCAATACTTCCGGGGCAGGCATCGGAACGATCTCTTCGGTGATGACGCCAGATCCGTATGGCGTCAAAGTCTTGGAAAGGCCACTAGTGGGAATCTCACTCCAGTAACCTACACCGTCCTGCTCTGCAGCTTTCGCGCCGAACGGAAAGCCTTGGAAGAATGCATTTACTGCTGCTTGTCCATAAGGCGTCTGGTAGGCCCAGCCCCAATATTTTGGCGGAGCGATCGTTGGCGTGCAGCCGTCCCCGCCACCTGCAACATCAAGATAGCCATGAATGAAGCCATCTTTGAATTCCTGAATGTATTGTCGGTCACAGAATCGATGTTTCTCGCGAATCCACGCTTTTTCTGCTAACGCACGGTTGCTGTAGTTAACCATATGGTTGCTGACGCACCCTTGAAACTCGTGGTACCAATGGTTAACACCACGACAACCCGAAGAGCCAGTGAGCACCACGGTGAGGCAGACCGCTGCAATTAATCTGGGTATCAGATTTTGTTCTGAATCACGCTTCATGCGACTTCCTGTCAGCTCTGGCGTCTGGTTCTTTGGTCGAACGATTGGACAGATGTACTAGGCGTTCGATTCGGTTCGGGGCATTGGGCTGCAATGTTCTTGTGAATTTTTCATCACCTGTACAACAACCGAAGCCGTTTCCAGCGGGTTGTCGTCTATGCATTACCCGCACAACCCTTAATATCGCCCGCAATGCGGGGTGGGTTTAGCGAAATGTGCCGGAAATACGGCGTATGCTGAAAAAGCAGCAGTTGCAGAGAGTTGCAGGTAGATGTTTTGCTTGCTAATTGGACAAGCCTGAACCTAACAGCGGAACCGCGGCGTAGACGAAGGCGATGAGTGAAAGGAATTCAGAGAAAATCTCTCTTTCTCGTTGGTTAAATCACGAGGGATTATCCGGGCCTCAGGTTGTTAGGTGTGCCTCTGTCTACTTCCAGTCGAAGCCAGGTGCAAGGGTTTGCAGGTAGATGTTTCCGAATATGATTCCCGCAATTGCCAGCGCGATAATGGTGATGACTAATTTCATTAAACGCCGACCTCGGGAACGTTGACGACCTAGAACGACCATTTTGTTAGTCACTTGTTCTGTAGCCTCGGCGCCTGAGATATCTGGTGATGCAGTGGTACTTTTCATGCTTGGTATATTGGTATACAGGTGGAGGATCTCAGTGCGGACGGACTGCAGCACACGATTTTTTCATTTTTCAAGCGATGTCTCTAGCTTAGACGCAGGCGTAGCTCAAAGTCTAATAGGTGCAGCACGGAGTGTTTGGCCTTTTGTTCCAATTACCTGAAAAAGATCTCGGGCAGCTTCAGCTTGGAAGCTTGAGTTCGCCCCCGCCTCCCTTGCGGATG
>JAPOKD010000683.1 GCA_029977825.1 Planctomycetota bacterium
AAAGGTCGCTTTGCAGGTCGATCAAACCTCCACTGCGAGATGCCTCCGCACCAACCGCTTCCCCCAAGGTGATGTCCAGTGTCTCAGCCTTGACATCCGCAAGTTGTTGCTCGAGTGATTCCAGCACTTCGTGCCATGCAGTTCGACTGCGGAGCACACCTGCAGTTGGAAACAGAAACACAATTGCAAGCAACATTGTGAACACAATTGCCACGATGTTGAACCAGCGCCAGTTCGAGGCCGCTTTCCAAACAACGACAGCAAAGCTGACCAGTAATACAAACAGCACGCTGGCAAGAATTATGTCGGGAAGACTCATGTTCGCTTTGCAATCATCACGGCAAGAGATGGACGTACATCTTCTGAATCGGCATCAGCACACCCGGATCAACGCACTGTTTCTCAGAGGAGCGGCAAAAAGTGCCTATAAGAGATAGTAAGTTGGGCTATTTGTAACGTCAAGGATTTCTCGGCTGCCACCGTAAAAGAGTAATTATTTTGCTGCCAAGATCCATCTCCCACGCCTAGAGCTGCCCTGAAAGCTTTCTCAGAACCGGTAAAACCGTCAATTTTTTCCCAGTCAACATGTGCCGACACTCTTTCTAAGCCTCGAATGTAACGGGGGGGGCATATTGCTGGAGTAATCCACCGAACCGGTCGAACTGATTAAAAGCGCGGATGTGTACATCCACTTTTAGCAATCCTCATTAACCTGACGAATTGTACAGTTTTGGCGGTCATACGACTTATGAAACCAACTCAGCGACGCCACCTCGGGATACTCACCCTTCTGATCATCACTGCATTGAACTCGTTGGGGTGCCATCGGCAGTATTATCGCGAGCAGGCAGATATGGAAGCATATCACCTGATCGACCAGAAAGCCGCTGCTGTTGCGCGGCCACCCAATGTGCCGCTCAGGATCGACGTGGACCGCCGAAGTCGGATGTTCAATCCGTTTGACCTCGATTTTCAGCCGATGCCGTTGGATGATCCAGCATCCTACCGCTACATGCAGTGCGTCGATGGTCGGCGTGGTTATCCACTCTGGGAAGCTGCGGGACTCACCAATGGAGCGGAAAGCCCTGATTGGTGGCAATTCCTGCCCCTGAACGAAGATGGCGTGCTGGTACTCAATGCCGAGAATGCCACGAAGATTGCACTTTTGGAATCACCAGCCTACCAAGAGCAGCTTGAGGCGTTGTACTTCCTTGCGCTCGACGTCAGCGGAGAGCGTTTCCAGTTTGACACCCAATTCTTTGGTGGTGCTGAGACGATTCTCGGTACGACCCGAGGTGGTCCGACCGAGCTCGAGTTCGGCGACCGCAATATGAGAATGCGTCGGAACTTTGCAACCGGTGGCAACTTACTGGTCGGTTTGGCGAATGAAATTGTCTGGAACTTGGGTGACTCCAGCACAAACGCAACTGCAAATGTCCTTGACTTCACGCTTCTGATGCCACTTCTGCGCAATGCCGGGCGTGACAAGGTGATGGAGGGACTCACCCAATCAGAACGCGAACTTCTGGCTGGCGTGAGAGCATTTGAGAGATTCCGCCGAGGCTTTTATGTGGACATCACCACTGGCAACCGCGCCAACGTAAACGTGCAGACAGCTGCAGGAAATATTTCACTTTCCCCAAGAGGCTTCACGAGTGGTTCTGGCTTCATTGGTCTGCTTCGGACCCAACTGGAGATTCGTAACCTTCAAGAGAATATTACGCGTAACCGTGAAATCCTTCTGGTGTTTGAGGACTCATTGATCGAATTGCTGACCACAATCCCGGCATCACAGACCATTGTCTCACAACGACTGAATGTTGCACAAACGCGTCAGAACCTTACGAATTCACTTACTGGCCTCGTTTCACAGCAGGCAAACTTCCAACTCCAAATCGACACATTTCTGAGAACATTGGGGCTGCCACCCTACATCTGCGTGGAGTTGGATGATCCCATTCTCAAACAATTCGAATTGATTGACCAGCGACTTCTGAAACGACGCGAGGAATTGAGCATCCTTCGAGCCAACGTCGGTGAACTGAACATCGAAATTCTGGAACAAAGTGAGTTTAAGGTAAACAATGACACGGGGTTACCAGTTTCTCAAATCGAATGGACACCCAAACTGGCAGACACACTTCAAAGACTGGAAACCGAACTAGAGCCTCTGGAAGCCTTCCTGCGTGACGTGATCAAATCCGACCTGCCAACTGTGCGTGATGACATTGGTAAGTTTGAAGGTGCTATTCCTCAGCGCGCCCGGCAGGCGGAGACTCTGAAAGCCCTGTTCACTACCGAGCAAGGAAGCATCTGCGGTCTGCTGAATGTGTCTGACATTGACGAATCTATTTTTGACACCTCCAAATTAGCAGGCTTGTTAGTTGATCTGGCCGCCGATCACAAAGAACTGGAAAAACGATTGAATGACTATCTGGCAAGGCTGAATAATCTTCAGAAATCATTCAGAAGCCTGCAAGACTTGGCACCAGGCAATATTGATCCACGAGACCTGGCAAGCCGTTTGAGAGATGACGTGATCCTGGCTTCACAGAATCTGGTTGCTGATCTCGGTGACGATGTTCTGGTCTTGCAGTTGATTCAAGCTCAAGCAAGAACCGAAAGCGTGTTCCTGCCAGAAGTCGACATTTCCCCTGAGATGGCATTCGAAATCGCAAGACGCAATCGGAGAGACTATGCCAATGCGAGAGCAGCGCTTGTGGACGCGTGGCGGCAAATTGAGGTCGTTGCAGATGATCTGGAAAGCGATTTGAACGTCGACATCCGCGGTGGGATCGGCTCGAGGGATGTCAATAATGCTGGACTTACGAAGACTGGGAATCTGGACATCGCCCTGCAGTGGGATGCCCCCATCACGCGATTAGTCGAACGAAACAACTACCGACGAATCCTCATCAACTACGAACAGAAAAAACGAGACTACTACCAGTTTGAGGATGCAATCTGGACGACATTGCGTGCAGAAATACGACAACTGATGCGGGACCGCCTGAGATTCGAATACGGTCGTAAGTCTGTTGGAATCGCTGCTGACCAGATTGAACTCAATGCTGATGCCAGAGATTTGCGGGAAACAATGCCCCAAAACAACAACAACGGTATCACCAACGAAGCCCGGAATACAATTCAAGCTCTCAGCGCTTTGCTCTCTGCACAGAATGAACTTCTGAGAATTTACGTCAACTATGAAGCGGTCCGCCGAACGCTGGACCTTGATCTGGGAACCATGGAACTGACACCAGAAGGACTATGGATTGATCCGGGAACAATCTCACCAGAAACCTTGTTACAGTACCCCGGAACCACTCTGGACGGTTTAATTGATTGCGGCTGCAACGACTGTGGCTTGCGTTACAACCCGCTTCCGCGGGAACCGGAGTTTACCGCTCCAGTCTATAAAATCCGAAATGATCAACCCATCACCGCCGATGGCATCCCCATCGAGGAACTGCCAACCCTTGGAGAAGACACCGAAGAATTACCCACCGAGGCGATGCCTTTGCAAACACTGGATTCAGCTGAAATTCCGTTACCAGCTGAAATGCCAGTACCCAACGGAAAGGAGCCAACACTAAGCAAGCCTTCCTCTGATGGTGAAGCCACGCCCAATATCAATGAAGCAAAGATTCTGAAAGAGGAGCAGGATGCAGCGGCGATACCGGAAGCTGATGCTAACCTGACTTCTCCAGCAAACTCGGATGATTCAGGCCTTAATTCACCAATCATCCCTGAATTAAGCGTGCCCGGTTCCAATCAGT
>JAPOKD010000890.1 GCA_029977825.1 Planctomycetota bacterium
TCACAAACCATTGGGTGTTGTGATGGAAACGCTGAACGAATTTGGCAAGCGGATGCGGGCGCTGGGTTCCGGTGAATTGTTGCGGTCGTTGCAAAATGAAATGAAAAAAATCGGAATGAACACCGAACGCGAAGCCAAGCTAAACGCATCGAATGATGGCAGTGGGCCAAACGTCGTCACGGGTCGCCTTCGTTCCTCGATTCATGCATCGGTCCAGTTCACCGGAACGAATATTGAAGTTCACGCACGCGCGGGTGGGCATTCGCGGCAAACCTATCTGTCGGGAATCAATACACCACCCACAAAACACGGGGATGTTCCATATGCCGCCATTCAGGAATTCGGAGGCAGGGGCATTAGGGGCAAAGGCTACCTGCGCAGCGGTGTGCAAAAGGCGCTGAAGAAAGCACCCGAATCAATCGCGAATTCTGTCAAAATGAAAATACTGGGTCAGGATTCCCTTGCCTCACTGAATCCGGGCTTTTGAAATGGGTTCGCCTGAGCGCACAATCATGAACCGTTTGAAAACGGTCATTGCAGGAATCACCACTGCTGGCGGGTACAATTACGATTTGTCAGGTGATGATCAGGTGCTCATCGGTGGGACGTTTTTGCCTTCCAGGCTGCCAAGCGTGTACCTGTTTGGTGAGGACACGAACAGCAGCATCCAGGCAGGTAGAACGGCTTTGAATTCCTACCAGCGTCAGCAGCTGGTTCGCATTGAAATGTGGATTGGCCACAACAGCACCGACCCAGCAGAAATCCACCTTGCGCCGTTTGATGCCCAGCACGACCTGATGAAAGCGATTGAACTCGACCCCACTTTGGATGGGAACGTGGACAGCGTTATTATGAACGCGCAGCGCAGCAGCGCAGTGCGTGACATGCCAGGGGTTGCGGTGGCGGTTGTCACGTTGACCATCGCCTATCGGGAGGTTCGAGGAGCATGACTTGGTACGATTCCGACTGGACCCATCGCGAAGCCATTGCCGTTGATAACACCTCTGGCGCATCAACGATTGACATCAGTTGCGCACTTCCTTCTGATTGGGGCTTTTGGGACACCGTGAAAGCTGACGGAAGTGACATCAGGCTCACCGCTGGTGATGGTTTGACCCTGTTGTCGCATCAATTGTCGGGCTGGAATGCCACTAACAAGACTGGAACAATCGAAATCGATGACTACACGGTGGGCAGTTCTGACGCGATTATTTGGGTTTGGCTCTATTACGGCAATGCAGCTGCCACTTCGGTGGCCGATACGTTCACTGTGAGCAGTGCAAAAACGGGAAATGTGGAACCCGTCTGCAATGTTCGCCCCGTCTTCCGGGCGGGTTCACTTGCACCGGGCAGAACTCAGCCGGCGGACCAGATTGCAAAATCGACAGACGAAACGATCCATGTCTATCTGGATTTTGCTGGAATGCTCAACCGTCGGTGCGAGCGGGTCAATGGTTCGGTTTTGGGTGAAGAGATCGACTATGTGACAGCTGCAGTCAAATTGAATGGCGTTGCCCAGGCGAGTATGATTGACCTGACAAAAACCCGTTTCATTCAACCGTCGACCGTTCAGTTGCACATCACCGGTGGAGCCGACGGCAGCGATTACACGATCACAACTCAGGCGACCACTTCCAAAGGCCGCACTCTCAATCCAAGAATTCTTTTGCGCGTCAAAGACGTTTAGAGGTTTAAAATGGCAACATATCAGGGACGCGGTGCGGCAATCGGTTTCGCAGAAGAGAGCACATGGGGCACTGCAGTCAGCCGGACGAATTGGCGACCCATCATCAGTTCAAGTTTGTTGCGAACCACGGTCGCAATTCCGAGGACAGACCTGCACGCAGGTGGGCCTTCGCGGCGTAGCAAATTCATCGAGAGTGAACAGGCTGGCGGCTCGGTTTCAATGCTCGCCACCTATGACAACATTGGCATGTTGTTGAAGGCGGCTATGGGCACTGTGGCGACAACCGGATCGGGCCCGTACACCCACGCCTACACGCTTGCCGATACGCTGGGGTCTTTGACCATTGAAAGCCTGCGCGGCACTGCGACGAATTCCGAGGTTTTCGAGGGCGCGAAGGTTTCAAACATGTCGCTCGAATGTGCGGCAGGGACTGAAATGACTTTCAACCTCGACTTCGTTGCCGAAACTGCAGCGGCGCGTTCGACGGCTGGAACGCCTTCCTATGCGGCAACCGAGAATGTGATTCTGCACCATCAGGCCGGACAATTTTCCTTCAATTCGGTCAACTATGACCTTTCGTCGCTTAATTTGCAGATTTCAACAGGCGTAGACCGTCGGCAGTTGCTTGGCTCCAAACTCACAAAAGAACCGTTGCGCACGGGCTATGCTGAAATCACTTTGGCAGTGACGCTGGAAGCACAGGATGCCCTCTACACTGCATTACATGCAGGCACGGAAAGCGACACAAGCATCACGTTCACGAGTGGCACAAGCAGTTTTCAGATTGAAGTGCAAAACGCGTACATTGAAAGTGCATCGGATCCCATCAATGACGCCGGAATCGTTTCGCAAGACATCGTGTTCCGTGGGTTGAGTGATGGCACAAATCATGGTCTGAAAATCACCGCAATCAACGACAATGCATCAGGCACAGCGAACTAAAAACAGGGGAAAAAATGGCGCGCATTCTACATGCAATCACCGATACGGCGACTTCAGAAATTGAGTCTGGCGGATTCATGTTGCGGATTCGGCGTATCCGGTCCTCTGACATGGCAGAGGTGGGCGTCGCTGCACTTCAATTGGTGCCGCAGGCAACCAAAGAAGCCGACGCAGACACAACGGCTGAAACGGTTTCGCAGCAGGTGTCACCGCAACAGATGCGAAAA
>JAPOKD010000840.1 GCA_029977825.1 Planctomycetota bacterium
ATTTACCTGTCTTAACTGTGCGTTCCTTCGGAGAACCTAAGCAATGTCGAGGTTTTCCCGTCTGCCGGAGGTCTTGTGAACCCGTATCGTCCCGAATCGTGTTTCAGGCGTCAATGGCAGGATATGAGCCCGGCGAGTGGGACGATTCCCAGCAAGGCAGGCTTTTCCAGCTTTCCTGACGCTTCCAAAGGCGAAGCCAACCAAGCTTTGGCCCACAAATTTATTGCCTCTGCATCGTATTTGAGGCAGCTAAGCCCCTTGCACGGCAGCCAGAAGAGCAACAGCCAGTTGTGTTCTGAAGCTCCGAAGCGAGGTGGGGATAGTCCGAATGGAGACTCGAGTCCCCAACAACGACTGAAACTCACTGTTGCTGACGAACGAACACCTTAAAGGAGTGGTGCGGCATGTCCACCTTGCGATGCAGCGGGGGCACAGGCCCGTTCAATTCGGGAAAGATATCCAGAGGAGCTTCTGCTGCCGTATCGACGAAGAGGTTCCACCGGGCTTCATTTGCGGACGCCGGCATGATGAATTGGCGTTGCTGCCCGGTGCTGTTGAACATCATGACCAGATCTCGTCCGAAACCATCGGGGTCGTCGGTCTGTTGCGGGGCAGCAATGTAAGCCATCATTGCAAGCGCATTCTGTCCCCAATTCAGGGCGTCACCGTCTGGTGCGAACCAGGAAACATCCGGGATCAAGCGATCATCTACCGGCTTACCCGTGAGATACGTTTTTCGTCGAACGCTCGGCTGCTCGCGACGAAATCGAATCAAGCCTTTTACGAACCGCAACATTTCGCTGTTGTGTTCGACAAGATTCCAATCAAACCAGCTGGTTTCATTGTCCTGACAGTACGCATTGTTATTCCCACCCTGGGTACGACGGACCTCGTCACCGCTGACAATCATCGGCACACCCTGACTGAGTAACAGCGTCGCCATCATGTTCTTGATCTGGCGCGTTCGAATCAGATTGACTGATTCAATGTCCGTCTCACCCTCGACCCCGTAGTTATCACTAATATTGTGATTGTCACCATCACAATTATTCTCGTTATTCGCCTCGTTGTGCTTTTCCTTGTACGACACTAGGTCGTTCATTGAAAATCCGTCGTGACTGGTGACGAAGTTGATACTGCAGAAAGGTGGACGTCCATCATGTTGATACAAATCGCTGCTACCTGCCAGACGCGTTGCGAGAGCCCCCAGGGTGCCTTCGTCACCGCGCCAAAAGCCGCGTACGTCATCTCGAAAACGACCGTTCCATTCTGCCCAGCGATGGTTCCCAAACGAGCCAACCTGGTACGCCCCAGCAGCATCCCAAGCCTCGGCAATGATTTTGGTATCCGCCAACAGTGGATCCTCTGAAATCAATTCAACCATCGGAGGATTAGGAATGAGATCACCGTTGCGGTCCCGACTTAAAATGCTCGCCAAATCGAAGCGGAAACCGTCGACGTGGTAGTTGTGGACCCAATGCCTGAGGCAGTGAAAAATCATCTCGCGAACGACCGGATGATTTCCATTGAGCGTGTTACCACAACCACTGTAATTGCAGTAGTGCTGCCCCTGGCTGAGCATATAGTACACCTGATTCTCTAGTCCTTTGAAGGACAAAGTTGGTCCCTTCTCGTTTCCTTCGCAGGTGTGATTGAAAACGACGTCAAGAATGACCTCGATGCCGGCAGCATGCAGTGCCTTAACCATCTCTTTGAACTCACGCACTTGCGAACCCGGTGTTTGATCGTGCGCGTATCCACGATGCGGAGAAAAGAAGGCCATGGGGTCATAGCCCCAATAATTCCCTCTTTCCATCTCGTTCCCGTGCATGTCCTTGATCGGAAACTCATTAACGGGCATCAATTCCACTGCAGTGACACCGAGGGATTTCAGATAGGGAATCTTTTCAATCACCCCAAGATAACTGCCACCGGCTTTGACCTTGGCAGTCTTATCGTTGGTGAATCCTTTGACATGCATCTCATAAATTACTGATTCACTGATATCGTGGCGAACATGACGATCGCCCTCCCAGTCGAATTCATCATCAATCACGACGCACTTTGGAGGTCGGACAACCCCATCAGTTCCGGATTGAAATTCCCCAGCAAGAGCCTGCGTGTAAGGGTCAATCAACCGTGCCGCAGGATCAAACCTGTGGCCGTTTTGTGGGTCCCACGGACCGCTGGCTTGAAAATGATAAAGCTGACCGTGCGCGAGGGAAGGCACGTTTAAACTCCAGACATCCCCCCAGCGATCAGAATCCCGATCAAAACTGATCACCTCGGAAGGCTCGGTGTCACTCACCTCGTTGTACAGCAACAGCCGCATCGCAGTCGCCGATCGACTGAATACAGAAAACTGGGCACCGGTATTATTGACTCGGGCACCGAACGGAGGCTGATACGCAAACTGCAGACTTGGGCACGGTTGGCGCATTAACATTTGGCGGTTCTCTTCTCATGGGGCCAACTTGATTGTGACATTGCGGTTGTTCATCAAAATACTTTCGACTCAACGCTGGCAATTCCTTCCGCCAGTCGCCCTGCTCTGAGTGCAAACCCGTCACCGTTGACTGCCGTACTTCAACCGTAGCACCGCGTATCGCGAATGCCTGTGGATCATTGCACCAGTAGTCAAAATCCTGCCACACAGTTACCTGCGAGGATGATTGGCGATTACGTAACGGAGAAACCTGCGGTCGGGATAAGTAAAAGATTGCGGGCTGTAGCGACGGTCTCAATGCAACACCGCTGCGGGAACCTGCGTTACTGCTCCTGAATCGCCAGTTTCCATCTACGTTGTAAGCTCATCGACCGGATGAACAAACCGATTCAGTCGCTTTTATTAACGGGCAATCGACGTCCCTAGGCTAGTTTCAGCGTGGCCAGAACCGCCCTCCACCCCACCTCACGCCCCCCACCTGAGTGCGCATGAAACTGGACCTGCGAGGTATTGGATGGGGATGCCAATTTGCGGTACGGGGCCTTTCACTGCTCGGGGCCTTTCACTGCTCGGGGCCCTTCACTGCTCAGGGCCTTTCACTGCTCAGGGCCTTTCACTGAAAGCATCACAGACATGCCAG
>JAPOKD010000641.1 GCA_029977825.1 Planctomycetota bacterium
AAGGTAGAGTCAAGACGCAAGATGCGTTCGTAGCGATCAATAGCTTTATCAAACTGTTGTAACCGCACACACCAGTCAGCCGCTTGACCCAGCGCTGGAATCCCCGCTTCCGGATGATCTTCAGGTATCCCCGCGAGGCAGTCGATGGCTTCTGCCAATTCCCCACATCCAGCATGCATGATTCCCATCTGAAAAAGAACGGCGACGTCAGTGGGGTCGATCAGCAACAACTGCTGTAACAATGGCAGAGCAGAGTCAAACTCACCAGCGGCAGCAAGACGCGCAACTTCCTGCAGTGTTTCATCACGATTCAAGCTTGAAGTGTTGTCAACATTTCCCAACTTCTCCTGTGGATCATCCGGGACCATCTCGCCCGGGTCTGCCAACCCCTTCACCAGCGGTTTGTCAGACACCTCCCGATCCTGTTCACGTGGACTGCATCCCAAACCGGGAAAACCCAGTGCAGCAGAGCATGCGAGAGCGAGCATCCAATGATTCATTGAACACTTTTTGTGATTGACTTTTTTCATGAATGAATCAGACGCACAAGCGTCAGCAGACTTAGTTTCCAAACCGACAGTTTCCCCCTCGTGGAAGCCCCATGCATCTATCGTTGATACAGTTCAGCATCGCCTTCGACAACCAGATACCTCTGATCTGCCAGGATAGACTTGAATACCTGCGACTTACCTGACGGCCAATGAACTTGCACCGACTCGATTTTTGCACCTCGCCCCAGACCAAAATCCAATACCGCTTCATCGCTGCAAAAATATCCATCCCCCGCGGTTACCCATTGGGTCTGTTCGCCTCTAACTGTCTTCACCACAACTCGAGCTCCGATCCCATCGCGTTCACTGTTGACGCCAACCAACTCAACCTGAACCCAATGACCTGCAGTCTCTGTTTCGGATCGCAACAAGGCCAAAGGCTTGTCGAGGTGATTGACTAACACATCCAAATCTCCATCGCGATCAAAGTCCAATGCGGCCATCACTCGCCCCAAATAGGTATCGCTCCAATAACCGGAATCATCTTGAACCTCCGACAATTCAAACCGGTTACCATGTGCCATCAGGCACTGTGGTGCCATTTGATAGTCTTCACCATAGAACGTCATGTCAAAGATATGTCCGTTGCTAACCAATAGATCCAACCACCCATTCCGATCGAGATCAATTGCCTTCGTACCAAAACCGACGAAAGGGAGACTGACCGTGTCCAGACCGTACCTGATGGCAAGATCGGTAAATCCACCTCCGGTCTGCTGAAGGTACAAATTTGCTGACTCCTCTGAAAAATTGGTAATGAACAGATCAATCTGGCCGTCGTGGTTGTAATCCCCCGGTGCAATTCCCATGCAACCATTTGCGGCCCCGCTAAACCCGTTGGCTACTCCTCGAATGTCAGCCAGATTACTAAACCCATCGTCTCCTGACTGCACAAGAAAATGATTTGCGCGAACATCATTACCTACAAAGATCTCATTCTCTCCGTCTCCGTTGAAATCTGTCACAATTAAACCAAGGCTTGTGCCAGGCTTTGCTACATCTCGTGAGATCGTCCGCGCCTGAAACCGCCCATCACCGAGATTCTGATACCAACGATCACACTCTGCATAGTGTTTTAGTGGTGAAGGCTGGAGCTCTCTGCCATCTGCGTCCTTCTTCGGTAATTCGAAGGCCCCATTCATCTCGATGTAGATCGCTTCAAACAGATCTGGCAAACCATCTTTATTGATATCTGCAACAGCAAGCGACGTTGTGAACTGATCTTCAACCGGGCCCAGGTCATCAGTTGCATCACGAAAAGAGCCATCGCCATTATTGATCAACAAACGATTGTGACCGAGGCTTCCAAGGAACAGATCAGTGAAGCCATCCTGATTCACATCACCCGCGGCAATACCTGATGCATAGTTGAAATCAGTGGCATTGGCAGACAGGGTTACATCATCAAAAACACCACCCAAATTTCGAATCAGCATGTTTGAACGGGTGCATTTATCTGTTGGCGGTTCTCCGGAACCCTGCCCAAGGTAGACATCCGGCCATCCGTCGAGATCATAATCCAGAATGCCAATCCCACCGCCAATCGACTCATGAATCGGAATGGACTTCAAGTCAATTTCAGTGTCCTTGTACCATGTAAAGTCGATGCCAGCCGCTTTGGCAACATCACTCAACCTTGGCATCGCCAGAGGTCCAGCATCGATCGCGGTCACCGAAACTGTCTTGCTTGAAGGAGCAGCCAATGCTTGAAGGGCCTCCGTTATCGCAAACGAGTTGGGATCATTCCCCGACAATGCGGATTCAGCAGCCATAACCATCACTTCGGCATTACCCAGAAAGCTGTTCCGTTGCTGTGCAACTACTGCCCGTTGCTGAGATGCCCCAGCAGGCAACAGCATCAAATTCCACTGAAGTGTTTCGAACGGTCTTCCAAGGTCGAGCATGTAACGCGGCATTCTCTTGCGCGCAGCAAGGTCCGAATCCGATTTATAGATTTCCTCTGCGGTGAACTCAGTATCAGAAATACGAATTCCGCGTGCACGAAATTGCTCTGCATCTTCTGCCCGGCCCAACGCGTCAAAGACCTTGGCCAGACGCTGAAAGGCCACTCGGTCGCTCGGATTGCGATAAACTGCCTGAAGCAACGCATGAGCAGATGCAGAGTATTGCCTCTTATCGAAAAAATAAGTTCCAAGAGCGACCCAATAATCGCCGAACGCTTCCATTTCGCGGCTCTGAGTTGCGTGCCAAATTGACAATTCGTCAAAAGCCTGAGTCTCTGCGAGCAGGCGACCATACAGGGCTTTGGCTGCGGGACTCCGGAAACCCGCGGCCTTTTCATCTTCGAGCTCTGTTAACGCCTTTCGATACTCCAAGTTTGTGAAGTACCAACGAGCCATGCCAAGGCCCCCATCAAAAAACTGCTCTGGTTTCTCATCCTCTTTCATCAATGTTGGAAAGGACGCAGTGCGACGTACCAAGGACAACATTTCGCTTTGATTTGCCACACCAACCTGACAGAGCATTTCCGCCTGACGTGATGCTTCCTCGCGACGACCAACACGGTTCAGCAATTGCCAACACACATGATGCCAATTCTCGACACCCGGATACTTCTGCATCGCCCCCAGCAACAAGTCCGCCGCTTCTGAATGCCGACGTAATTTAGTCAAAGCCCTCCAACGCAGATTGACGGCTCTCTGGCCCCACGGAGAATCAATGGGAATTGATCCAGCCAACTCGATCGCAACCTCAAGGCTGCCCCTTGCGGCTTCAATCTCACTTGCCACCAATATTGAGTCTCGATCCTCGGGATTCAGCAACAACGCCTTTCCAACTGATTCTGCAGCTGCATCGAAGTTGCGATCTTCGAGCAGTTGCTTGGCCTCAGTCAGATAATCGACTTCTCGCGTCTCGCTGTTTTCCTTTGACTCTATTGGCTTCGGTCTCACCGTTCCGGTTGACTGGTCACACCCTGCAGAGATCAGCAGGCAAAACCAGCCTATCAGCATGACCAGCAAAGTCTGGCCTCGCATCGATGGCAGCATCGACTTTTGCGGTAAGAGCCTGTCCAGCACAGCAGTGCGCATGATTAGCCTTCTGTCAAAATCCTGCAGTGGTACGGGCGAGCTTTTTCCAAGCGCATCGAAAAGACCTCAAACGAGCATTATAGCGGGCTATCTGAACACACTTTCCACCATGTCGACTCACAAACCAGAAAACGCCCGATCAGGCTACAACGACCTTGCCTGAAACCGCCAGCAGTACTTTAGCTCAAGAATCCACACGAACTCACCCGTCTCCAAAGTACAGTATTGACCCGTTCAAAAACGCTAAACACAGCGTGCACCCCAGTTCGATGCTCTTGCTCCTACCACCTGACATCCCACAACGTGGTCCAAGAGGGCGAATTTACCACCAGGGTTAACTGTGAACCTGATTCTCAATCAACAAA
>JAPOKD010000616.1 GCA_029977825.1 Planctomycetota bacterium
CGGTTTTGGAGTATAACCTCCACCCAAGGGGCTTCGAACGTGCACCATGCCAAAGCAACACTTAGCGGTGGCTAGTTCATGCTCATTTCGCTATCGATCACGCTGTTAACAATAATACTGTCGGCGGTGATGCCGGCCTTTGTGATGCTAGCATCTACAGCCTCCTCAGGAGACATCGTGCTGCCTGCAGCACTCGCCTCCTCATTGACCAGCTCGCTCTTTGCAGTTCGGCGGCGACGTCGCTTCGGAGTCTTGTTGATCCACTCCTTGGTGAGTGTCTCGAAAACTTCGGGTGATTCGTAACGAACGATGTTCTTACCTTCTGGAATCGGCCCAATCAGACCGCGAAAAACGGGCATACCCCGAATCGCCAGATCAGTACTGCAATCATCTGTACCGACTTGCAGGTGCATTTGGGAAATTGGTTCACAGCTGGGGTAATCACGGATCAATAGCGATCCGTCACTGCCACGCGTGACAATGCGAAAAGTATCTTTCTTAGCCATAAGTGCCTCGGGAGGAGTCAGCATGGATGGGTTTGGAGGATCCGACGCGAACACTGGCGAAATCAATTTGGCACGAGAGTACCGAGCGGTGACGCAGTTTCAGCACAGCCATCGCCGAGGGAGGGGCGGCAGCTGCGGGGTAATTCAGGACCGAATCACGTCGACGCTCGGACTCTCGCAACCATCCCCAAGTTGGGAGAAGTGAATGGTAGAGAGCCAATTCCATCAGTTTTCTGGTCGGATAACAAACACATCGTCGCGGCATACTGTTCCATGCGAATAAACTTTTTGAGCGCCATACACGGCGATTGATAGTCGAAATAGCTACATTGTGAACTTCCTATCGTGACCGGTCCCGACCGACACCACAGGCTCATGACGTATAAACGGGCCTGAGCCAAATACCTCGGATAACCCGAACCACTCCCAGCCACACCACGCGAAATATCAGCCCTAACTGCCAGCTCGCATTCCCCCCGCTGCTTACACCGCAGCCAAGCTTGATGCGAAACAGTGATTGCATCCGCTTTCACCCGAAGTGAACTGTTGCTGAACGCAACTCAGCCTGACAACTTTTCCCATCCATTTCTGCCGATTGCATCAATCCATCCCGCGAGCCCGCTGAATATTGTGGCAACAGCAACCATCGCAATCACTTCAAACTCGAAGACCTCCACGAGCCAATCATTACAAACAGAACGCTCCAGTTGCCTAGACAGCACCTGCGAGGATGAGATGAGTTAACATCTGAAAAAATGTGCAGCAACTATCTGACCGGCCCGCCCATGATCACATCATCCACGCAGGTTGATCGATCTTCACGATAACCATCGCGTTACAAGGCAGGGTCCTTCCAGCACATTGCCCTTCTTCAAGCGGCGGCATCCGTGCGTGAAACTCAGGCTCTCGGAGACTCGGAGCAGGCATCGCCCGATGGCTCCACCCCAAAATAAATTCGCTGTTCGCAGCACGACGAACGACAGTTCCGGTGCTTCGGCCCCGTCGATTTCGCTGAGTTTTGGCGTGTTTCACTCTTCACCACATCCCCCTAAGTCAAGGTTTTTTCGGATTTCCCCCGAGGAAGGTGAAGATGTAACGGTTGTCAGGCCGATACCGGTTGTGACGAGGAGTAGCCAGACATGCTGCTCCCATACAAAGCGAACCTCCCAGAACTCGCCTGGACCAGAAGGCAACCCAGATGAACTGCAAAGCGATCAATCAACGTGCCATCAAAAGCATCTTCCTGACACTCGCAGTTGGGATGTGCCTTGTAGCGACAACAGGTTGCCAAGTGTCTCTCAATGGCCAGACCCTGCCAAGCCCCTACTACTTGCAGGACGACATTCAGTACTTCCCAGCAGGTCCTGAATTCAAGCTGTCCCGCGAAGCAGCTGCATTGCAGGCCGCTCGAGCTGAAGAAAAGCTCAACCGCAAATAATTGCAGTGGTCTGATACTCTCGATTGCAACCTGCCACCAAGGCAGGACCGCAGCCAATTTCTCAAACAAACCGCTGTAATGATAGCGGCAAGTCGCCCATCTTCATCTCTCGCACTTCGATTTAGATTGCGACAACAACGTGGTGACACATCACCCGGGCGACCAAGCCACGGAGTTCAAAGTTAATGCATCACGGGCGTTGACTGACCAACACTGGTCTCCCGTTTGGTCAATGAAAAATGTCCCCGCAACATCCCGGCCCATCCAGCTGATCATCGCTTGTCAAAAGCTTCCGGGCCCTTGGCGACTTTGTCTTGCTGAATGCATGCAACCACAACGGTCGCCTTCTCTCAAGAACGAATCCGTCGCTGGTAAGCTAGCTTCGGAACAAGGTGATGAGGCAAAACAGCCCCTACTCATCACTGGCTCGCATGAAAGCTGTCGCGACAGGCTCATACTCGCAAAGTTCACTTGCGTCGAAGTACAGCTCAAGCTCTCTGGCAGCAGATTCCTCGCTATCGCTGGCATGCACGAGATTCATTTGTCGACTGCTGCTGTAGTCGCCACGAATAGTGCCAGCCGCAGCTTTGAGGCCACTGGTCGCGCCCAAGATATCCCGTACAACGGAGATCACCTCGAGTCCATCGATTGCCATGGCCACAACTGGCGCTGACGTGATGAAATCCTCGAGGCTGGGGTAGAATGGTTTATCGACGTGCTCGGCGTAGTGCTGCCGCGCCAATTCAGGCGTTACACGAATCATTTTCATTGCCACGATATTGAGGCCTTTGCACTCGAAACGCTTGATGATCGTTCCCATCAGACGACGTTGTACGCAGTCCGGCTTCAATAATACCAGTGTCCGTTGCATCGCAATCAACTCCGTTTTCCCGCACAAGCCCTGCGGGTCGTGTTTCTAAAAGTCCATGTTGTTCATTGAGCATCGCATGAGCACTGCCGACGCTTTCTCAGCGTGTTCATTCTCGACTGAGCTTTGAGTTACTCAGGGACCGCTGATATCTTGCCAACGAGTTGCCCGATTGCCAATGGCAACTTCGAGAGATCAGCCGCTGAAAACCAGAATTCTCCACTCAATGAGGCCCGAACCGGACAACAAGCGATCCAAAGAGAGCTTAGCAACGAACGAGTCATTGTTTGATGAGAGAGGGAACAAGTCCCTGATCACAGATTCCCCAGAACGGACTCACAGACGTGGACTACTCGACATGGCAAATAGGGTAAGCGACGCCAAACAGACGGCCATGCCATGTTTCAGAACAGCCTTGCAGTCTGGCTCCAAGCATGCACAGGGCACTGAATGAGACTAGATCAGCGGAGAGCCCAGCAAGCAAAATCGTCGCATCTGCTGCTTCGCCAACTGGGCAGACGATCCCCAGAACCATCACTGCCAATCAGATAATCATCGCTGAATCCCTGGCTGCCGGATGACGCCATCCACCGAGCGAGCAGGTCGATTTGCCGCTTTCATGACCGGCTCCGCTTCCGACTTCTGAGGTGTCAAGACGGTTCCTGTTTCAAATGTCGGTCCGTCCTCAGACGCCCCGGTAACCCACACTCGCTGACTCGCAGCCTCCGCTGGCACAACGTCGTCAGCCTCAACTGGCGTGCTGTAATCTCTCACGGGTTCTGGAATACTCACTACTGGACTTCGACTAGTTTCGGGAACGCTGGCTGTTGACTTGACTTGCAACCGCCGCAAGGCTGGCTTTGCTGCACTTGCTCCGAGTTCACTGACTTGAGCACGAGGTGGTGCGACAAGCGTGGGGTAAACAAGTTCTGCTCCTGCGTTACCTTCCGCTGGTAACGAGAATAAACCACGGGGACGAATTGCATCTCGGGGCTCCTGCGTTGTTTGCAGTCGAGACTCTTCGGGTTTAGCGACGTTGACTCCAAAACTCTTGAACATCGCTTCCACTTCCGGCAGCGGTGCAGGCAAACATTCTTCGCTGGCAACCATTGGCGTTGACACAGTGATCGCCGGCACAGAAGTTGGCCACATCGAAGAGACATCCTGCTGGTCAACAGGCCCAGATACTGGCGGAAGCCCCTCTTCTTTCGAAGGCATTTCAGCGGAAACGACCTCAACCCCGGTATGGCAGTATGACTCGCATCCGGAATCAAACCGATC
>JAPOKD010000289.1 GCA_029977825.1 Planctomycetota bacterium
GTGAAGTCGATCTTCGCCTGCTCGATGCGTTGGTTTAGGTTGTCGGCCGTCGAGGCTAAGGTTTTGAGCACAGCTCAAGTTCCTGGGGCTAGTCGAGTAAGTGCAAATGTGGGGCTGTAAAATTGTTACCTCACCAGAGATGACACTATCGGTGTGCAGTCCATGGCTACCCAGTCAAACTGAACACCGAGCGGATAATGTGTCGGTTGTGAGGGTTGTGCGGACGTTGCTTAAAGTGATGCTTTGCTTGCGGAGTCTGGCTCAGCTTGGCTGCGGCTATACAAGTTGGTTTGCCCCTCATGATCGCAATGGACTGCCGTGTTTGCTGATCAGGGTGAGGGCCGCTGGTTGGTCGTTCACCGCTAAGTCAGGTTGCTGTATTTTGCCAGCAGTTCGTGTGGTGGTCGCGTGAAAGCTGTCTGCGGGCCGATTCTGCGGATTACGGGCTTTGAATGCTTTGCTAGATAGGTTCACGACGTGCCTCCATGTTGTTTTTGTGCTGTTTGGGGGGGAGATCGACGATGTTTGTCCATAGTGGGGGCACTGCCCGCCCCGCAAGGATGTGGTTCTTTAATCGCTGTACGGACTGTTTTTAATGACCAAGCCATCGGAAGCCGATAGCAATCAAGGCGTTGATCAAAAACTTGATTCATTAATTTCACGTATTCAATTATTAGGTGGCGAGAGTAAACGTGCCGCGCAGGGAGCGCAGCCTGCTCCCGAAGGTGCAGTTCCAGCCGACGCTCTCGCTCCGGGAGAACAGCCTGAGGAAGTGAGTGGAGTTGGCAACGAGATGGGAAATGTTGATCCACCCATTGCATCCGTGCAGGCTCGCGTTGCTCAGGCCCGCTCCGTTCAGCATCGCTCAGCACCTCGGCAAGTGCGCCCAGTCCGGTCGGGGCGACAGGTTCCTGGTGCGAATCTGCCTGATGGATTTACACCCAGCAGTGATGAGCCATGGCGACCAATCGAGCCGGTTGATTTGTATCGAGCAGGCGTAAACGAATCGCTGCTCGAAGCGGTGGTCTATCGTTTTTTGCTTAATGTTGGTGAGGCTGAGGGGAGGGAGATTGCTGATCAAGTCAAGCTGCCATTTACGATGATTGAAGGCCTGTTGGCCCGCTTGAAAATGGAGCAGCACGTTGCCTACAAGAGCACGACAGCAACACACGATTACGTGCACGTGCTGACCGAGTCCGGCAGGAAATTGGCGCGAAGCCACCTTCGGGACAGCACCTACTATGGAGCTTGTCCGGTTCCTTTGCGTGACTACATTGCCAGTGTTCGATATCAAACGATTGACGGTCAGCGACCTCGCAAGGTAGATCTTCAGCACGCGTTTCGTGATTTGTTGATCAGTCCCAGAATGCTGGCCAAAATAGGGCCTGCGGTTGCAAGCGGTCGGGGTATGTTTCTTTTCGGTGCTCCCGGCAATGGAAAAACCTCAATTGCAGAGCGGGTGACAGGCGCTTTTGGCAAATATGTCTGGATTCCCCGCGCAATCGACGTCGCAGGAGAAGTGCTTCGTATTTTCGATCCCATGTGTCATCAGATTGCCATGCCGGATTCTGGCGGTGGTTTGTTGGATGATGGAAGCTTTGATAAACGATGGGTACGCATCGAAAGGCCCACGATTATCGCCGGGGGTGAGTTGACCATGGATATGCTCGAGGTTCAGTGCAGTCCTGATACCCACATCAGTGAAGCGCCTTTGCAGGTGAAAAGCAATTGTGGCATCCTGGTGATCGATGACTTTGGCCGGCAGAAAATGCGTGTTGACGAACTGTTGAACCGGTGGATCGTTCCGTTGGAAAAACGTTACGATTTCCTCACCATGGCCAGTGGCAAGAAAATACAGGTGCCGTTCAATCAAATGGTGGTGTTCAGTACCAACTTGGAGCCAAGGGACTTGGTAGACGATGCCTTCCTGCGTCGAATTCCTTACAAAATCGAAGCCATTGATCCCACTGAAGACGAATTTCGCACTCTTCTCAAAGTGATCTGTAAGAATATGGGGGTCCCGTACCGTGTAGAGGCAGTCGATTACCTGATCGAGAAGCATTACAAGGCAGCCGGACGTCCCATGCGGATGTGCCAGCCCAGAGACCTGCTGTTCCAAGTCAAGAATTATTGCCTGTACAACGAGTTGGAACCCGAACTCAGGAACGAGTATTTCGATTTTGCCTGCGAGAATTACTTCTCAGTCATGTAGTTATGCCGCGGTGCCTGCGGGAAGTCCGCATTGATTGAAGCAGTGATTTAGAGGTCTTGCTCTGCTCAAAGCAATTGAATTGCACAAAGCGGCTGTATTTCCAGCAGGCACCTGTTGGGCTGCCAAAGGACCATGATTGGCATCCATAAGGTTGTTTGTCTCATGGACTCATTCTTCGTTCGGGCGAGTCGGCGGGTGAATGTAAGTCTTGGCAGTGCCGCCAGTCTTCGGTGCCAGAAGCTCAGGGCATTCGCTTGTTGTCTGTGGTCCCACCACAGCGGGTGGGGTCGACGGTCGCATCCTTTAGCCGTTGTCTTTTTGGCAACACGCAATCTTGCGTGGGTTAGCAGCCGTCGCGTTTCTCTTTAGACTGTAGGCAGATCGGCCGTCAGTGACGCGGGCGAGTATTCGTCGCGAAACGAGTGTTGGACCAAGCTATGTCCAGTTTTCCAGTTTTCGATCCTGCATCGCCTCAAGCAGAAGCGATTCGAGACCTGTTTGTGCAGGTTTTGTGGATCAGCGGTGGTATCTTTTCTATCGTCGCTGGTTTGATCTGCGTCGCACTTGCCAAGTTTCGCTCCCGAGACACGTTGCCAACTCAGGATTTTGGTAGTCATCGCAAAGAAATTGCCTGGATCGTAGCACCCGTCATTGTGGTTTTGTGGATTGCTGCCATCAGTGCCAAGCTCGTCCTGACCTTTAATGCTGTGCCCCAAGCCCACCCACCAGGTGAGCAAGTCGCTGACCTGATTGTGACGGGGCATCAGTGGTGGTGGGAAATCGAGTACGCAGGTACCGGTATTGTCTCCGCCAATGAGTTACACATACCAACTGGAAAACGGCTGCGGGTTCAGCTTTCTTCAGCCGATGTGATCCATTCATTTTGGGTTGCCCGCTTGGCACGAAAAATGGATGCCATTCCCGGCCGCGAAAATTTCATCTGGTTGGAAGCTGATGAGCCCGGTGTTTATCAGGGAAGGTGCGCTGAATTCTGCGGTACTCAACATGCCTGGATGAATTTTCTGGTTCACGCGCATGACCCGGAAGATTACGAGCGGTGGCTTTCAGAAAACAAAGCTGTGCCTGCGGCACCGACGGAGCCAGACGCTATCGCTGGCAGAAAGACGTTTTTTTCTTTGACGTGTTCCCAGTGTCATGCGATTGCTGGAACTGGGGCGGATCGTTCGATCGCGCCTGATCTCACACACATTGCCAGTCGCGCCCAATTGGCTGCCGGCGTTTTGAAGAATACACCTGAAAACCTTCGCCTGTGGTTAAAGAACCCTGCTGCTTTCAAACCGGGTTGCAAGATGCCAGATTTTAAACTTACGGATCAGCAGTTGGATGACCTGGTGGCATATTTGGAGACGCTGAAATGAGCGATTCTGAACCACTAGCCACCGATGATGCGGCAAGTGCCGATGTCGCGACGCGTAGTGATAGTGCTCCTGAGCCAGTTTCGTCGAACGGTCGCCTGCTTTCCTGGGTCAGCACCGTTGATCATAAGAAAATCGGAATCCTCTATATCTGCACAGCTGTCTTCTTTCTGGCGATTGGTGGTTTGGAGGCGTTGTTGATCCGGGTGCAGTTGTTATTCCCGAATAACACCTTTTTATCTCCCGATCTTTTCAATCAGATGTTCACCATGCATGGCACAACCATGGTGTTTCTTGTTGGGATGCCTGTGCTAGTCGGTTTTCAAAACTACTTTGTGCCGCTGATGATCGGTGCTCGTGATGTTGCGTTCCCGCGACTTAACGCGATGAGCTACTGGTTGCTTCCCTTTGGAGGCATTTTGCTTTATTTCAGCTTCATGACGGGGCAGGCACCGGATGCGGGGTGGTTCAGCTACGCACCGCTATCAACCAAACCTTATAACTTGATGCCGGCACAAGACTACTGGATCATCGGTCTGATATGTCTAGGTGTTGGGTCGGTTGCTGCGTCCATCAATATTTTCGTGACGGTTTTGCAGTGCCGGGCCCCTGGCATGAGTTTGCAGCGGGTGCCACTATTTGTCTGGATGAGTCTCATGACTGCTATCCTGACAATTCTAGCTTTGCCGGCCTTGAATTCTGCGTTAGCGATGCTGCTGATCGACCGATTGCTGGGAGCGGCTTTTTTTGAGCCGGCGCGAGGTGGATCTGCTGTTCTTTGGCAACACTATTTCTGGGTGTTTGGGCATCCCGAAGTTTACATTCTGATTTTACCTGCCTTTGGCATGATCTCGGAAGTGATTCCGGTCTTTTCGCGAAAACCAATTTATGGCTACGCATTTGTCGCCGGTTCCAGTGCGGTCATTGTCCTGCTGAGCTACGGTGTCTGGGCTCACCACATGTTCGCAGTTGGGCTTGGGATGGGGGCTGACATGTTCTTTGCTGTGGGCACCTTGCTCATTGCATTGCCAACAGGTTTGAAAGTGTTTAACTGGACGGCCACGATGTGGGGCGGATCCATACGCTTGACCACTGCCATGATGTTTGCCGTTGCTTTCCTGCTCGAATTTGTGATTGGTGGTTTGACGGGCGTGATGTTCGCCGCCGTACCGATCGACTGGCAGTTGACTGATACCTATTTCGTTGTCGGGCATTTCCACTATGTGCTGATTGGTGGCACGGTTTTTGGCCTGTTCTCTGCCACCTATTACTGGTTCCCCAAAATGACCGGGCGCATGTTGAGTGAGCGTCTCGGGAAATGGCAGCTTTGGTTATGGGTTTTCGGCCTCAACGCGACATTCCTGTCTCAACATGTGCTCGGAGTCATGGGGATGCCGAGGCGTGTCTATACGTATGCAGATAATCCCGGTTGGATGGCTCTCAATGCGTTTGCCGGAGCTGGCGCTGTTGCCATGGCAGCGGGGACGCTCGTTATGCTGTTGAATATCTGGGTCAGTCTTCGCCGGGGCGAGAAGGCGGGTGACAATCCGTGGGAAGGTTTCACGTTGGAATGGGCGACGAGTTCACCTCCGCCTCCCGAGAACTTTGCCGTGATCCCCGAAGTCTCAAGTCGAAGACCCGTCTGGGATCTTGATCATCCCGACGCCGCGGATGGGCAGCGAGAACAAACTCCCGCAGATAGCGGTTGGCGTCCCGACAAGTCCATCACCAGTATCTGGGCATTTGTCGCGTCCGAGGCGGTGTTTTTTCTTCTGCTCCTGGTCGCCTATGTTGTCTTTAATACAGACTTGGTCGGAGAAATTACGTCCGCTTCTGTGCTGGACGTTCCACGTACGGCATTGTTTTCAGTTGCCTTGCTTGGTAGCAGTTTTACTCTGTGGAGGGCTGAGGCTTTGCTGAAGGTAGGGAAGCTCTCGGAGTTTCGCTTGTGGTTGGCGTTGACCATCGTATTGGGGGCCATTTTTATCGGCGGTCAGGCGATCGAATATTACGGCTTGATTTCAAGCGAGGTGACGATCAGTGACAATCTGTTTACTGCAACCTTTTTTACGGTGACAGGTTTCCATGGATTGCACGTCATCGTGGGGCTGATTGCATTGGGAGTCGTGTTCGTATTGGCCGCGAAGCAGGATCGTCATGTTCTTCATGGCACAACTTTGAAAGCCATCGGAATCTACTGGCATTTCGTGGATGTCGTCTGGATTTTCGTGTTCTGCATCATCTATCTGGGGTTCATGCAATGATCGAATTGATCAGCGATAGAGCGTTGTGGAATTGGTGGTCACCAGCTTGGTTTGTCGCTGCAGTTGTCGCCGTCCTTTACGGTCGATATCCGGGTTGGACGAGTCTTTCGAAATCGCTCTGGTTGATTGCGGGATTGTCGGTATTGGTGTTCGCATTTGTATCACCATTGGGCGTGCTCGCTGATGGCTTCCTGTTTAGTGCTCATATGATTCAGCACTTGCTTTTGCTGTTAGTTGTTCCTCTTTGTCTCGTCTTGAGTTTGCCGCCTTCTTCCGCAGAACCCGCGTTTTCAGGGACTGTCGATGAAGGCTCTTTGCGCAAGATGATGCGACGCGTGATGAAAAACCCCATTGCTGGATGGTCAGTAGGCTTGGGCGCGATGTGGTTTTGGCATGTCCCTGCTTTTTGTAACGCAGCGACTGAGAATTACATGATCAGTGTTGTGAGAACTGTCACGTTCCTTGCTGCTGGTTTGCTGTTCTGGTGGCCGATCTATTCGCCACGCAAGCAGGCCCGCTTGCCAGCAAGCCATGCTGTTGTCTATCTGTTCTCTGCCTGCCTTGGGTGCACTCTGCTGGGGATCTATATCACGTTCACTACCATTACGGTTTGTCCTGCTTTTGCAAGTCCGGAGGAACGACTTGCGGTCATGATCGCTTTGCACGATGCAGGCATGACCTCCTCAGTTGATCAACAACTGGGAGGCCTTTTGATGTGGGTGCCGCCCTGCTCTCTTTATGTTGCTGCGATCGTCAGTGTGTTGTGCCGTTGGTATGCGGTTGGTGAACCGGGAGAAGCCGGCTTGGCAGTGACCCGAACAGCGGAGGTGCGGTGATGAACGATCCAAAGGAACAGCATGATGATGAGAATGTCGGTCAGACGCCTGGTTGCAAGCCCACCGCAGTAGCCGTGTCAGGTTCAAACTATGAAAATGACTCTGCCGCGGGTAATGCCAAGGAGTATCTATCTGGATCCGATGAGTCAGATGCCCGCTGCGAAGAAGACGGTTCTGAGCGGAAATGTACTGACGAACCACAGCCCACTTACGTGCCAGCAGCATTGGCGATGGGGATCATGATGCTGTTGTGGGGCATCTTGACTAA
>JAPOKD010000070.1 GCA_029977825.1 Planctomycetota bacterium
CGTCTCTATTCGTAAAAACCTCAATGAAACCGCGTTCTTCTATCCGGATCTTGTTTCAAATGATGACGGAGTAGTCCGTATTGAATTCAAAATGCCTGAAGCACTCACGGAATGGCGTTTCATGGGCTTCGCCCATGATCAGGAATTGCGATCCGGTTTTCTGACCGGGACAACGGTCACCGCCAAGGACTTGATGGTTCAGCCCAACCCACCAAGATTCCTCCGCGAGGGCGATGAGGTAGAATTCACTGTTAAAGTCAGCAATCAATCACCGACACAGCAGTCTGGCACAGTGCAATTGACATTTGCTGATGCACGAACCGATGCCGGGGTTGATTCAAAAATTGGCAATTCAATGCCCAAACAGCAATTCGAAATGGCTGCCGGTGAATCAAAAACTTACTCATGGCGATTGAAGATCCCTGATGACCTCGGCTTCCTGACCTACAAAGCGGTTGCGTCGACAGGAAAACTGGATGATGGCGAGATTGGTTACCTGCCGGTCCTCTCAAGACGTATTCTTGTGACGGAGTCGCTGCCGTTACCCATTCGCGGTCCTGCTACCGAAGCTTTCTCATTTGAGAAACTACTGCAATCGGGGCAGTCAAAATCCCTGAAGCATCAGTCACTGACCGTACAAATGACGTCGAATCCATCGTGGTACGCCGTCATGGCACTGCCGTACCTGATGGAATATCCGCACGAGTGCAGTGAGCAAACATTCAATCGACTGTATGCCAACGCATTGGCCCGACATATTGCCAATAGTGATCCTAAGATTCATCGTGTCTTCGAGCAGTGGCGAGCAACCCCTGCCCTCGATAGCCCGTTGGAGAAAAACGAAGACCTCAAATCTTTGATGATTGAAGAAACTCCATGGTTTAGACAGGCACAAAGCGAGAGCCAGGCACGTCGAAATGTTGGGATCCTGTTTGATGACAACCGGCTTAACAGGGAGACGGGAAAAGCACTCCGAAAGATTACGGAAATGCAACTGCAAGATGGTTCGTGGCCATGGTTTGCAGGTGGCCGCTCAAATAGCTACATCACTCTCTATATCACCACCGGCTTTGGACGTATGCGGCATCTTGGTGTTGATGTGGATGTCTCAGCAGCAGTCAAATCACTCAAACATCTCGATGATTGGGCCACAAAACGATACAACGATATCAAACCCGAGCGCCGCGACCAGAATCATCTCAGCTCCACCATTGCACTGTACCTATATGGGCGAAGCTTCTTTTTGAAAGATCAAGCAATCGCCCAGCAACACAAGGTCGCCTTCAACTACTGGATCTCACAGGCCAAAAAATACTGGCTGAAGCTTGATTATCGCCAATCTCAGGCTCATCTCGCCATCGCGCTCAAACGCATCGATGAACTGGAAACGGCCAAAGCGATCATGGCATCTATCAAGGAACATTCCGTGACAGATGATGAAATGGGGATGTTTTGGCGTGACACGGAACTTTCATGGTGGTGGTATCGCGCCCCGATTGAAACTCAAGCCATGATGATTGAGGCTTTTGATGAGGTAATGAACGACCAGAAATCGGTCGAGGACTGCAAAGTCTGGATGTTGAAGCAGAAGCAGACTCAAGACTGGAAAACCACCAAGGCAACTGCTGATGCCGTCTACTCGCTGCTGCTACGTGGCAGCGATCTGCTTGCCTCGAATGAAATCGTTCAGATTGCGTTGGCAGGAGAGCCGGTCAAGCCACAAGACATTGAAGCGGGAACAGGATTCTACGAAGCACGTATTGTCGGCTCGAATGTGAAACCCGACCAGGGAAATATCGTTGTTAAAAAAGTCGACAAAGGCGTAGCCTGGGGAAGTGTCCACTGGCAGTACATGGAGGACATGTCCAACGTTACCGCCTATGAAGGCACACCCCTTAAGCTGACAAAACAGCTATTCACCAAGAAGAACACCGCCAGCGGACCCACGCTCGAACCAGTCACAGGCCCAGTTGCAGTCGGTGATGAACTAGTCGTCCGCGTTGTTTTAATGACTGACCGGGATATGGAATACATCCACCTTAAAGATTATCGCGGCAGTGGAACCGAACCAGTGAATGTGCTTTCACGATACAAGTTTCAGGATGGGCTCGCCTATTACGAATCCACACGCGACACAGCCAGTCACTTCTTCATTGACTACCTGCCCAAGGGCACCTATGTCTTTGAATATTCAACACGTGTCCAACTGCGGGGCGAATATCAAACAGGCGTAGCAGAAATCCAATGCATGTACGCACCGGAATTCAATAGTCACTCCGAAAGCCTGCCAATCACCGTGAAGTAGTCACATGGAACCGACACAGGAGACGTCTGTAGCCTGAAAACCAGGCTGCAGACATTGCTATGCGGCTGCCAGCATCAGCGACACGTTTCGAACATGCTGAAGCTCCTTGCCATAGAAATCATTAGACCGCATCAGGCAGTGAAACAAGCCAGAAGACGACGGTGGCAAGAACGGCCCCGGCAATTGGTCCTGCTACCGGTACCCAAGCGTAACCCCAATCGCTATCCCGCTTGCCACGGATTGGCAAGAGAGCGTGAACTAATCGTGGGCCGAGGTCTCGCGCGGGATTGATCGCGTACCCCGTCGTGCCTCCCAATGACATACCAATTCCAAACACTAACAAACCCACTGGGAGTAGCCCAAGAGATCCCAATCCCAAAGTAGGATCAGATTCTGCCGGTGCGTCTCCATGGACCAGAGAGGGTGCAGCAATCAAAAAGATTGGCAGAATCAATGCGAAGGTTCCAATCATCTCGCAAAAGAACGCCTGACCCAATTTTCGAATATTGGGTCCTGTTGAAAAACATGCCAGCTTTGCATCTGGGTCCTGCGTGACCTCGAAGTGTTGCTTGTAAAAAAGAAAAACAAGCAACGCGCCAAGCATGGCCCCAAGAAACTGAGCCAGAATGTAAACAGCACCCTCCTGATAAGACAAATCACCATTGAGCATGGTTGCCACGGTCACCGCGGGATTGAGTTGAGCGCCACTGTACGCGTTGCTACAAAATGCACCCACATAAACCGCCACACCCCAACCCGCCGATATCACGATCCAGCCGGCATCATTGCCCTTGGTACGCTTCAAAAGCACATTGGCAACAACTCCGTTGCCGAAAAGGATTAGCAGCATGGTTCCGATAAATTCGGCGATGTAGGGACTCATTTTTGCCTCGGGAAAATATGGTTTAGGTACCAGGCGTCAAATCACGACGCCGGAAGATAGTTTTTTGCAACCTCTTTGAAGTCTGACACCTGCGTTTGACACCACTCTGCATCATGCCCCAGTTCGTCAGCCAGCAGTGCCGCTACTGCGGGAGCCATCGCAACAGCAGCTCGCGCGTTGAGAAATAATGCTCGGGTACGCCGTGCGAGCACATCCTCAACCGTGCGTGCCATTTCCTCTCGCACAGCCCAAATGACCTGCGCTGCGGTGATGCCGAAGGTAGGTGACATTGGTTCTGCCAAGCCTGGTTGTTCTCGTTCTAATTGCTGCACACCCACGATATCGCTCCCATAGACCGCGCGTTCACTGGACACATCAACTTTTTCGGTTGCACCCCTTAACCTGTGGGTCCTTGTGCTGCAGGGCTGTGCTGCCAGCTGGTGTAATTGGACGACTTTATTGATGCAATCCTCAGCCATTTTCCGCACAGTTGTCCACTTGCCACCGGCAATCGTGACCAAGCCATGCTCGGATATCCGAATGACATGATCGCGCGACAGCGAAGCAGTTCGTGCAGACTTGTCACCCTTCACCAAAGGACGGATGCCAGTGAAGTACGCAAGCACATCCTGAGCCTCAGGTGGGCGTTCAAAATAGTCGGCTGCTGTTGCCAGCAAGAACTCTACTTCCTCTGCCTGTGGCTTGGGTTCAAGACAAGCCTCATCAATCGGAGTATCGGTTGTTCCAACAATTGCATGTTGGTGCCAGGGGATCACGAAGATCACTCGGCCATCCGAGGTTTTTGGCACGATGATGGCCGTATCACCGGGGAATAACTCACGAGGCAGAACCAGATGGACACCCTGGCTGGGTGCAATCATCCGCTCCTGATTCGGATTATCGAGCAAACGAATTGCATCACTGAAGGGACCAGTGGCATTGATCACAGCACGTCCAGTGATACTGAACTGCTGTCCCGACTCAGCATCACAAACATTGACACCCAAAATACGCTGCCCATCGTCACGAACTAAACTCGTGACTTGCATGTAATTCAGCAAACAAGCTCCCGCATCATGCGCTGTCTGCACCATACTGATCAGCAAACGAGCATCATCGAATTGGCCGTCATGATAAAGCACTCCCCCTTTTAACCGATCCTGATTGAGTACGGGCACACGTCTCATTGTCTCAGACACAGACAGGTTTCGTGAGCTTCCAAGGCTATTACCCACAGCAAGAAAGTCATAGACTTTCAATCCCAATCCGTAAAAGAAACGCTGCCACCAATTTTGGCAGGGAATCACGAATGGCAGGTCGTGAACCAAATGGGGTGCGTTAGCTCTCAGCAATGCACGCTCCCGCAGTGCGTCACGCACAAGCGTAATATTGCCCTGTTGCAAGTAGCGAACCCCGCCATGCACCAGTTTGGTACTGCGACTGGATGTGCCTTTGCCAAAATCAGACTGTTCCACCAACACAACGCTCAAACCACGGATTGCGGCGTCCATGGCGATTGCCACGCCAGTTGCCCCACCCCCAATGACAACAATATCCCATGAACCATGGTTGGCATGCACACGGTTTAACACATCTTGCCGATTCAATTTTGATTGGCTCACGATGCAGGTTCCCAGTCCCCTGCACGACCCAATGCATCCTGCCAACGGCCACGACGATAAGTGACTTCGTCCACCGACATCGAGGGTTCAAATACTCGATCAGTTTGCCAGATTCCAGCAATTTCTTCCGTGCTACTCCAAAAACCGACAGCCAGACCTGCAAGAAATGCTGCTCCCAATGCCGTTGTCTCGATCACCTTGGGGCGAATCACGGGCACCTGGGAGATATCCGACTGGAATTGCATCAACAAATCGTTGGCTGACGCGCCGCCATCAACACGCAACTCTTTCATTGGCAAATTCGAGTCCTTCTTCATGGCATCCAACACATCTGCGACCTGAAATGCGATTCCCTCCAAGGCGGCCCGTGCGATATGGGCTCGTGTTGTTCCACGAGTGATGCCGACAATTGCGCCTCGTGCATAGGCATCCCAATGCGGGGCTCCGAGCCCGGAGAAAGCCGGCACCATGTAAACACCATCGCTATCGGGAACACTTGCGGCCAACTCTTCCACCTCAGGTGCAGAATCGATCATTTGCACTCCGTCCCGAAGCCACTGAATGGCAGCACCTGCAATGAAGACGCTGCCTTCGAGGGCATACGTATTCGCCTGATCCAAACCACAGGCAACCGTTGTAAGCAAGTTACATTCGGAAGGCACTGGGGTCTTACCCACGTTCATCAACATGAAACAGCCGGTACCGTAAGTATTCTTGGCCATGCCGTGTTCAGTACAGTTCTGCCCAAAAAGAGCGGACTGTTGATCACCCGCAGCACCACTCAATTTGATTGGCGCACCCAACAACTCAGCTTCCGACACACCATAAACATGGCTCGATGGAAGGACTTCCGGCAGTATCGATCGTGGGATCGCAAACAAATCCAGTAAATCATCGTCCCACTGACAACTATGGATATTCAGCAGCATGGTCCGTGAAGCGTTAGTTACATCCGTCGCATGCACCTTGCCGCCCGTCAGATTCCAAAGCAACCAGCTGTCAATGGTTCCGAATGCCAATTCTCCCCGCTCGGCCCTACTTCTGGCTTCCGGCACGTTGTCAAGGATCCAGCGGATCTTGGTGGCACAGAAATAGGCATCAATCACCAACCCGGTCTTGGCTTGGACTTGATCAGTATGCCCAGCCTCTCGAAGCTTGTCGCAGTACTCCGCCGTACGACGATCTTGCCAAACAATAGCGTTTGCAATGGGCTGTCCAGTCGTCCGATCCCAGACAACAGTAGTTTCCCTTTGATTGGTAATTCCAATTGCCACCACGTCATTGGCCGACACTCCTGTCCGCTCCAGCACTTCACGACCCACCGTCAACTGAGTCTTCCAAATCTCATTGGCGTCATGTTCAACCCAGCCGGACTGGGGATAATGTTGCTCAAATTCCTGCTGTGCAACACCAACAATGGAACCGTTGTGGTCAAATAGAATTGTACGGGAACTCGTCGTTCCCTGATCAAACGCCATCACAACTTGCATGATTTCTACTCGCTTTTCTGACCGACCTGACAGTACTGCTACATGTCCCATGCGACCCCAACTGCATCCACTCTGATGCAATTAAGGAGGTCTCACCTCAAACTTGAAAATCGCTATCATCCATCACCAGTCAAGCTGGTGTGAAGGTGTTGGTTAACAGCCTAACATCTATCAATTCCACGGTGTCCTCCAATCGCATGAAAGTCATGAGATCTGCATTTTTCATACTCGTATTTGTTCTGTGTCCTCTGACAACGGTGCGTGGGGAAACGCCCCATCCAAATGTGCTGTTCATCTCCATCGATGACCTGAACGATTGGCTGGGCTGTTACGGCGGACACCCGCAAGCGCAAACACCAAACATCGACTTGCTTTCACAACAGGGGGTTCAGTTTACAAATGCGCATTGCCAGGCCCCCATCTGCAATCCTTCTCGGGTCAGCATGTTTCTGGGGAAATTGCCATCGACAACAGGAATGTATTTTCTCGGTCCAAACTTCCGAACCGTCGACCCAACCCGCAATGACCAAACCTTGTTTCAGACATTTCGTAAGGCTGGTTACTATGTCTCGACCCGCGGCAAAATCTTTCACGGAAAAGTTGATGAAGCATCATTCGATCACATCGAGAAAGCGACTGGCTGGAGACGCGGTACTGAAAAACTCAGATATACACTTGAAAATACGCATCCGCTTTGGGACTGGGGTCAGGTCGATGTGCCGGATGAACAACAACGTGATTACCAGACAGCAGCATGGGCCGCCATGGAGTTACCCAGATTGGCGAAACGTGATAAACCGTTCTTTCTAGCTGTAGGGTTCAGCCTACCACACGTCCCAATCTATGCCTCAAAACGTTGGTTTGATCTCTACCCACTCGAATCTTTAACGCTACCCAAAACCATGAGCGTTGATCGTGAAGATCTTCCTGAGATATCGAAGCAACTCACGATGAATCCCACTGCTCCTCGCCACGAGTGGATGGTCGAGAATGGTGAATGGAAACATGCTGTTCGGGCATATCTTGCCGCCAACAGTTTTGTCGACGAATTAGTGGGAACGCTGCTCAATAGCCTCGAAAAAAGTGGCGTGGCAGACAACACGATCATTGTTTTATGGAGTGATCACGGCTTTCACCTTGGTGAAAAACTACGTTGGGCTAAACGTTCGCTTTGGGAAGAAACGACCCGAGTTCCGCTGATTTTTGCCGGGCCCGGGATCGTCACGGCCCAGACCTGCTCACGGCCGGTTGGGCTTATCGACGTATTTCCAACACTGCTCGACTTAGCTCATCTGCCCAAACGTACGGATCTGGAAGGACGAAGCCTGATACCCCTCCTCAAGAATCCAAAGTCACAATGGAATCGTCCTGCTCTTTGCACCTTTGGCCCTAACAACCACTCGCTGCGCGGAAACCGATACCGATACTCACGCTATGACGATGGCAGCGAAGAACTTTACGACCACCAAACGGACCCGCATGAGTGGAATAATCTCATAGCCGACCAGGCTACATCCTTCGAATCGCGCCAAATCGCGGACCGAATGCAACGATGGCTACCTAGTAACAACGCTGCCCCCGTACCCGGCAGTGCCGGTTCCGACTCCCCGCTCTACGGCGAAGGCACAATTTCACTTGGCGAATCCATGAAACGGGGAGCGGCAAGACAAAAAACAGAATAGCCTTACTCTGTAAAACTGCCTTCTGAAACGAGGCTCAAATCTCAGCCTTAGCCCTACTTCGAACCTGGATCCACGGTGTGATTGACTGGTACCGAATAGTGAAAGAAACCAATCATCATCTCGTCCCACGTTTGATCACCAAATGTCACATCACTCATCGGATCGGGATTGCTAAGGTTACTCAAACTATTGTCGTAAACCGCTGTGCAGTGGAGTCTACTCCCAGCAGGTACTGCAAGTGGTTTATCCAAAATGTAGGTCGTTTGCCAATTGAAATCGTAATTCGGCACATTGAGTAGCATCCGAGATTCACCATCGGGCGTCCTTAATTCATAATTGAATGACTTCCCCCGGAGGTGCATATGAGGGCTGAATGCGAGCAAGGTAACATTGTTCGGCAATGGTCCACTTATTGCTTCGACAGGGTAGTCGGATGGCCCCTCGTTTTTTCCCAACCGACGACCACCAGGAATACGGAAACGCCTTTCCGTTGCGCTACTGGTTCTTATTTCGTGGGTCACGTCTTTTGGGTCTGCAAATACCAAGCCCATGTGACTCTGAACTTTTTGCGGAGTCCCATTCGGTGTGTAGTGGACTTGAAAGTAAATATTGTGACCAGCTGGAATTCTCTTTGCATGCCCCAGCGGCAATGTTTCCACTCTCGATCCCGGAACATAACCAAACAAGTACTCAACGTCAGCCCTGCCAAGCGTCACGCGTTCCTTACCGGGTTCGACAGCAAAGGCAAGAATATGATGTACGACGTCAACGTTTCCCGGACGCAACTCCGCAGCCGTCACCCATTTGTCCTCAGTGAAGCCCGGCGTTTGCATGTACCACTGATATCGTACACCGCGAGGCCCAGCCTCGGCAGGTACAGAAACAGGGGTGAATGTCACAGGTAGAACCAAATCCGGTTCTTTTGGCAGTTGCCACCCTACTGGCTTGGCGGGCAGTGGTGGCAGATTGGGATCCGGTCCCACCGGGGCACCAGCCTCTGCCCATTTAATGATCAACTGTTTCTCTTCTTCTGTTAATACCCGTTCGTTAGCAAACTTTTCGTTCTCGCTATCGGCGTGCCAAGGCGGCATACGTTCCTCACGAATCACCTCCACCATCATATCTGCCCAGGATGATGCTTCCTCGGCACTAGTGAGTTTGAAGGGTGCCATCTCGTCCTCACGATGACAACCAACACAATTCTTCCTCAAGATTTTTGCGATGTGAGTGCCGTAAGTAATCTCACTTTTGGGATCGACTTGCTTGGTACGACTAATGATGCACCCGGAAGCCTCGGTTCTTGGAACACTTACCTCCCTGCCCTCGATCAACTCATCGATAGCCAACTGGAGGTCGCGTCGACGCGGCTCTAACAAATCATGCGCCACACCACGTTGATCATCGATTCGACCGCGGTAGCGCAAATTCCTGGCAGCATCGTAGACGAAGACCTCGGGTGTCCGTTCGGCACCAATCTGGTCAGCGAATCGGTTCGCCGGATCCTTGGCAACGGGGTAGCTCAATTTTCTCCGTGAAACGAACGCAGCGATTTCTTCAAGCGAATCCTGTCGATTGCTTATCACGGCAATAACCTGGACGGATTCGTCACTATATTGCTGCGCAATCCGGTTAAGACGCGTCGCATAAAACTGGGCCAAAGGACATTCCGTTCCGAAGAAAGCGACTACCAAGATGGCATCGTCTTCAAAATCTTTCAGTGTCCAATTCCGTCCACGAAAATCTGTCAGGTCCAACGTCTCCAACTTTGCTGGTTCGAGACTGGGAGAAGCAGCACGAAGGACGATTGCCTCCGATGCGAACAACAGACCGGAAATCAGCAATAACAAAACGTTCTTTACAAACATGGCAGTCAATCACTCACGAACTTACTCAGATGATCTTCATCGACGATGGAAAATCCCCGCATCGCCAACCTCATCCTACCCATTTCATCCTCTGATGAGAGGACCAATTTCCTGTAACACTGTGTCACAGACTCAGGGCTTCGAACTACCTGAAAAACGTGGCAGTTTCCAGCGCTGGATTGTATGATCACAACAAGGCCCTCCAACCAATCAGACAGAACTGATCAGCCAGACTTCATAGCGATATACAAGCGGATCACCCTGCCGGATTCAGTTTGAATACGCTACCCTCCGTCTACAGAGCCCCCTGATCGACCCCCACTCCAGTGGTACGAGTCTGATACAAATCATCACTCTACGCAGCCCTTTAACTCGACGCATGGTCTGCAAATCATTTAGTAGCGATCAACCTAGACATGTCAGACAAGCTTGAATTCCGACCCACTGACGGTGCGTGGGTGAGCATTCTCGAAAAGCTCTGCGGGTCCAGCATTCAGATATCGATGGTGCTCACCGGTGGAGGCACTGGCGCAATCTCTCACTGCCTGCGTCGCTCAGGTGCCTCGTTCAACTTTCTGGAAGCAGTGGTGCCTTACTCGCGTTCGGCAACCCAGGAATATCTGGGCTTCGAACCACGGGAGGGCTACGCATCCCCAAGCACCGCAAAAGCTCTCGCACAAACAGCCCATCGCAGAGCAGCATCTTTAAGTGATAAACCACACTTGGCTTTCGGCATCGCATTAACAGCAACCTTACCGACAAACGCTTCCAATCCCGAACCGAGCAGCAGTCAAAATTGCCACATCCATGTTGCGTCCAAAAGCCCAAACACTTGTCGAGGTTGGTCGCTTTACTTTGCGGGACATCCAAGCGAACGTGAAGTTTCAGAAGCGATCGCAGACCAGATGTTTTTGATCGCAATTCAGAACGCACTTCAACAAAGTGGGTTAGCGATTGACTCAGATCCAACGCAACCACTGCATGCCGCTGGTCTAACATTAACCATGACAGATAACCATGGCCTCTGAGTGTTCAGGTATTGCCCCAGAAGATAGCGCACAGGCGGTGTCCGCCAGTGCCTAAGACCATCACAACAAACCAGACTTTGCGGGCTCCTGCCTGCCGCCTCAATCACGACTCGGACAACGCCGCCGCAAGCTGTTCATAAGTTCGCTTGCTATCCATCTTCGCACCACGATTATCCAAGGCAATCTGATACAGATGCTGGCCGCACTTTGTCGGATAGTGTCCCGTCACACATGCCTGACACAAATGATCGGCTGGCTTTCCAATGGCACGCGAGATCGCTTCGACCGGCAGATACCTTAACGAATCCGCTCCAAGATCATCAGCAAGCCGCTGCTGATTGTCTTCTGTTAGCCCCCCATTATTTGAAAAATACTTCGGAGCGATCAACTGATCGACGGTGCTCATGTCGATCCCGTAGAAACAGGGTGCAATGATCGGCGGACAGGCCACACGCACGTGAATTTCCTTAGCGCCTCCGACTTCCCGAATTCGGTCAAGCAAAACATTCATCGTTGTGCTGCGCACAATTGAATCTTCGACCAGAATCACTCTTTTATCTTTCAGTACTTCCCTGAGTGGTGTGTACTTGGTGGCAGCCTTGGCTTTGCGCGCCCGGCCTGCTTCGATGAAAGTACGACCCGCATAACGATTGCGGATCAGCCCTTCACGACTGGGAATCGATAGTTCATAGGCCATCGAATCAGCAGCAGCTTTACTGGTATCCGGCACCGGCACGATGATGGTGTCATCAGGATTGAGATCGACTCCACCAAATTCACGTTCTGCATTCGCAAGCTCAACGCCGAGTTTGGTCCGGCTCAAGTAGACACTTCGATCATCAAGGGTGCTTGCAACATTCGCGAAATAGATCCATTCGAAAAAGCAATGTGCAGGATCTTGCTCCGGCGCGAATCGTTCCATACGGAAACCGGTTTTGGGATCAATTACAATCGCATGGCCCGGAGGCAATGATTTGATCTGCTCGTTCTCAAAACCAAGATTGAGCAATGCAACACTTTCACTCGCCGCAGCGAACAGTGGGCCCTCATGCACGTAGCACATCGGCTTGATGCCCAGTGGATCGCGGGCAACGATCATTTCACCTTCCGCCGTCAACAAAGCGAGGCTGTATGCACCATCAAATCCGGCAGTCGTTTTTCGTAATACGTCAATCCAGTCAATGCGGGACTGAGACTTGCTGAGCAAACGACCAAATTCGTGAAGAATGATTTCGGTATCGGTATCCAGTGCCAGATGATGGTCTCCATCAGCCAATAGCCTCTCTTTTAAAATTCCGTAATTTGAGAGTTGGCCATTGAAACAAAAGCTGAACCACTTCCGCTTGTGGATGTGTTTCCGTTCGAACGGTTGTGCGTAATTACGATCATCCTGGCCGCATGTGGCATACCGCACGTGGCCGATGGCAGCGCGTCCCGCCAGTGACTTCATGAGAGCCTCTGCCTTGGCTCGATGATTCAACCGAAAGACTTCCGTAACGGTGCCAACATCTTTCCGATTTTTTAGCAATGAAGCACAATCGGGATTGAACGTCGTCATACCAGCGGCGAGTTGCCCACGATTTTGAATGTCCAACAGCATTCGAGGCAGCAACCGTGAAATATGCCGTGGTCCATCATCCGTGCATAACGGACTGCGACCACGGCCTGACAAGTGGTAAATGGCTGCAACACCACACTCGTGATGTATTTCGCTCATATCGAGGGTATTCCGTTGAAGTCGGAAACCGGCATGCGGAACGCCGGCGGAAGCTGGATAAATCGCTCTCGTGCATCGCACAGTGCCCCAAAGTACAGCGGGCTTCCAAGCTCGTCGATTCCCCATGACAATGGAACTGCCGCAGGTGGTGCATTTTGTACGCTACCAGCGGTAAAATCACAAAAAAGTACGGAAAAAATCTTTCCCCAGTTGATCCATGGACACACACAGTACCGAGGCACTGCGGCTTGCCGCGATCGAAACCGCTCGCAGCGTGGTTGTAAAAGTGGGTACGCGGGTCATCACGACCGCTGATGGGAAACTGGATCGCCGCCGAATCGACCTTCTGTCCGCACAACTCTGTCGAATCGCTGATACTGGACGACAAACCGTGATGGTCAGCAGCGGCGCTGTAGGCGCTGGGATGGGTAAACTGGGCCTCGAGCAGCGTCCCAGCGGTCTGGCACAACTGCAGGCCGTGGCAGCCATCGGCCAAACTGATCTGATTCAGGCCTATGAATCATCACTGGCCAGTTATGGCCGGCACGCGTCGCAAGTACTATTGACCGCAGAAGACTTGCGACGGCGAAACGCTTATCTGAACGTCCGAAATGCCCTGATTCAGATTCATGCCTATAACTCGATCGCCATTGTCAACGAAAACGATTCCGTTGCTGTTTCTGAATTGATGACCACTTTTGGTGACAATGACCGTCTTGCTGCGCAAGTAGCAGGTCTGTTACCTGAAGCAATTCTGATCATTTTGTCGGACATCGATGGTCTCTATGACGGGCCACCTGACCGCCCAGACAGCAAGCGAATCGATCTAGTAAAGACCATTGATGACAAGGTACTGGCCCTCGCTCAGGATCAACAAAACAACCACAGCAAAGGCGGGATGTCCAGTAAACTCGAGGCTGCCCAAGTGGCAACTTCGCACGGACAAACCATGGTCATTGCTCCGGGTCGAGATGATCAGGTTCTCGACAAGATCTTTTCAGATACGCCCATTGGGACGCTGTTTCTGCCTCCTGAGAAATCGATCCGTGGACGGCGGCGGTGGATCAGCAGCGCCGCGCGTGTTGCCGGCACCCTGATTTTGGATAATGGAGCCGTCAACGCTGTTTGCCGGCATGGTAGCAGCTTACTGTCCATCGGTATCACCGAGAGCCATGGTTCATATGAACAAGGTAGCGTTGTCGCGATTCATGATCAAAACAACAGAGAAATTGCACGCGGGCTCATCAACTATCCGTCCACGGAAGTCGATCAAATCATCGGGCAGCCAAGCGAAAACATCTCCGAAATACTCGGCCATCGTCCCTACGAGAATGTTGTTCATCGGGACAATCTGGTACTGACAAATCAACCTGAATCCTGATTTGGTGATTCATCTCATGGTTCAGGGATGGTTCATGTCGAAGAAATGTCCTCGTAATGCAACAACGTCGCAGAACAGTTGCTTCCAAAAAACCAACATTGGTGTTGGGATTCGATTTGTTGCGAAAATGCTGGAACACCGCTTATGGTTTACGCCAAACCACTGGTGTTCGCCGTCTCGGATAAAGCTCACGACACAGAGGGCACTTGGTGCCATCACAACCACGCGCAGTGCAGTACTCACGTCCATAGAAGATGATTTGCAAATGCAAATCATTCCAATCGGACTTCGGAAAAAGCTTTTTAAGATCCTTTTCGGTCTGCAACACATTTTTCCCACTGGAAAGCCCCCATCTTTGCGCCAGACGATGAATGTGCGTGTCAACGGGAAATGCGGGGACACCAAAAGCCTGCGCCATGACCACACTCGCTGTCTTGTGTCCAACCCCAGGCAAACTTTCGAGCCCTTCAAACGACCGTGGAACTTCTC
>JAPOKD010000578.1 GCA_029977825.1 Planctomycetota bacterium
AACGCGTTCGGGAAAAAACGGGTCATTTTGTTGACCCGCAGACTCACTATCACGCCCGCCGCTTGATCCGTATGCCTCCATTGCGTGCACTGGTTGTTTCGCAAAGTGATGCTGGAACCAGCAAGCGCCCAAACCCCGAAGTTGGGAGGCCCGACAGGACGCATTTTCTTACCAACAAAACGATTTCCATCCATGACCACCGTACCGGCCACTCGCACGCCTGCGACACCTTCACCTGAAATTCGGTTGTCACGAAAAACTGCGGTGGCGCCCTCAAACACCATCACAATTGGCGGCAAACCGCCCGTCCTTTCTAATTCGTTGGAAAGCAGCGTCACTTTCCATCCAGCCTGAATTCCGACGGCAACCTTGCCGTTCTCGAGGATCCGATTGCCAATCGCAACACCCACGCCATCATCGCAGGCATTGAAACCGAGTCCGGAAAGCTTGTTGTGATGACAGTGATTATTGATCAGGGTTGGGCGCGCGTCTCCTTCCTGACCGATCCCTGACATCTCGTTTTCGTAACACTCATTGCCCACAATCGTTGGCGAAGCATGTGACCGAGAACCGATACCGGCCATTTTGTTCTGGTAGCAACGGTTTCCACGAATCATGGGCGCAGCCTCCTCGTCGGCTCCAATCCCAGCCATCCCGTTTCGGTAACAGTCGTTGTCCTCAATCAATGGACGTGTGTTTTTTCCAGTTCGATTTCCAATGCCCGCCCGCCGATTTTCATAGCAGCGATTACGCATCACGATGGGGCACGCACCCTCGCTAATACCGATCCCCGCTCGAACATTATTCCAACAGCTGTTCTCAATGATCATCGGACTGGCGTTTTCATGCCCGATTCCCGCATAGAAGTTCTCAAAGCAACGATTCCCCTGTGCCAGGCCACGTGACTGAGCCATGAAACCAATACCGCCGCCCATATTTCGATAGCAAACGTTGTTCAGCACCCTGCACCCGACCGTTGCCGGACCTCGCACAGCAATGCCTGTGTAGCCGATATGGTGCACAATGTTGTTGACCAACAGGCAATCAACATTATCAACAGAAATTCCTGCTACCCCTGGCGCACCAATCAAGGCGTGCTCCTGTTCACTCCCTGAACTCTGATAGTGCTTTTCCCAACGCTTCTCATCAAACTTACCAACATTAGTAACTGTGAATCCGTCCAACACACTTTCACTCGCCATTTCCACGCCAGCCAATTCTCCTGACTCACCCCGCCCATCGATAATGGTCTTCTCGGCACGTTCAAGACCCAGTTCACCTTTCTTTTCTCCACCAGCACTGCGCACCGTCACACCGGCGGAAAGCCTCAGACGCTCTTGGTAGGTTCCCTGCTGCACGATCACGGTGTCGCCTGGATTCGCCTGATCGACGGCGCTCTGAATTGAAGGAAACTGCTCAGGAACACGCAGCGTTTCTGCCTGAGAATGATGAACAGGATGCGTCACCAAGATAACCACGCACCCCCCCCAGAAACCGAGTGTCCCGAGCTTCTGGATACAACTAGATCGCAGCAGCGACATCAATTCAATTCCCATAATCTTCCAATCCACAAACACAATTTTCCACAGCTTTTCTGGCACAGATTTCCGAATCCCCTCCTCACATGGTCGACTCACGCGAATTCAATTCGCGGCGAACGTGCATGCAGGGGCGTGTCGCCCAACCAACCCAACGCCAGGATTCTCCCAAAACGCCCACGATGGCAGGAAGTCTCAGGTTGGAAAATCAGACGTCCGTTGCCAAACTCTGCGAACTGAAACCCTCGATTCGCTCTATACAGCCCTGCGAAGGTACCACCCGAACCTGCAGTTCAATTGTAATACATCGCGTTCGCATCGTTCGATCCCGCAGACACCCGGACGGAGATGTGAGCATACGACGCGATGGCAATGAGTTTGCCTGATCGAGACTGTCATGTTCAACGGGCCCGTGTTATCGTTTTACATAAAATTATCATTTTACAGAAAAGTAATCGAGCCGCAGCATTGAATAATCCTCTCGTTCCAGTTCACAATCTTCTTCCTCAATGACAACACTCCACCAGCGAGTTCTTTCCGTGAATGAAACCCTCCGAAGCCTGAATCGTGTAATTTTGGCGTTTCCTGTTCTGGGACTTTTCTTGTGCAATACCGCACCAGCTGAACGCCCGAACATCCTGTTTCTGTTCTCCGACGATCACGCGATTAAATCAATCTCGTCGTACGGTGGTCCGCTTGCGGCAGTGGCTCCGACACCCAACATTGACCGGATTGCCGCGCAAGGGGCCGTGTTTACGAATTCCTTCTGTGCCAACTCCATCTGCGGGCCTTCCCGTGCAACGATTCTGACCGGTAAACACAGCCATAAAAACGGCTTCATGCGGAACGGCAACACGTTTGACCCCAAGCAATGGACGGTTGCAAAATCACTTCAGGCGGGTGGCTACAACACCGCAGTCATTGGCAAATGGCATCTCAAGACAAACCCCGTCGGATTCGATCATTGGGAAGTGTTTCCAGGCCAAGGAAATTACTACAACCCAGTGTTCATACAAATGGACGGCACCAAAAAACGCTTCGAAGGTTACGCCACTGACCTGACGACACAAAAGGCAATTGACTGGCTGGATGGGCGAGACAAAACGAAACCTTTCTTCCTGATGTGCCAGCACAAAGCGCCCCACAGGACCTTTGCCCCGGCACTACGCCATTTGGGATCGTTCGATGATGTGCAAATCCCAGAACCAGAAACCCTGTTCGACAATTACTACAACCGGCATTCATCTCTGGCTTCCAATGAGATGGAAATCGATAGACACTTTGACTGGGCGTATGATGCCAAGGTAAGAAAAGATGAACGTGGCAATATCCAGCTTCCAAAACCTGACCGGTATGGAACACCTGAATACAACCGCATGACGCCTGCCCAAAAGCAGGAATGGGACCGTTATTTCTCTCCGCAAAATCAGGAGTTTTTGAAAGACTACGCATCTGGCAGTCTTAGCGACGAAGACATTGTGCGTTGGAAGTATCGCAGGTACATGCGAAATTATCTCAGCACTGTCAAAGCTGTTGATGAAAGTGTAGGTCAAATGCTCGATTATCTGGATGCCAACGGCTTGGCAAAAAACACCATCGTCATCTATTCGTCAGACCAGGGCTTTTTCCTCGGCGAACATGGCTGGTACGACAAACGCTGGATGTTCGAAGAATCGTTTCGGATGCCTTTCCTGATTCGGTGGCCAAATATGATACAGCCCGGATCGCGTCCTTCTCAGCTAATTCAAAACATTGACTATGCACCGACCTTTCTGGACGCGGCGGGATTAACCACGCCCGCTGAGGTTCAGGGCAAGTCTTTACTGCCGCTCTTCAAAAAGGGTCCAAAGAACTGGCGAGACTCACTTTATTACGCCTACTACGAACTCGGCGAACATGCAGTTCCACAACACTTTGGTGTCCGCACCGACAGACACAAACTGATTTACTTTCCCAAGAGTGATGAATGGAACCTTTATGATTTGGAAGAGGATCCCAATGAGATGAAGAGTGTCCACGATCAACCGGACTACAAAGCCGTGCGTGGTGCATTGACTGCCGAATTCAATCGCTTGCGTGAAAAATACGAGGCTCCCCCATTTGCTCCGTCAAAAGGTCGACGCTGATCGACCCCCTCTTCTGGGTATAAGCAAGAGCATCAGCGCGGCCTCCTAAAGCCTATTCAGTGGATTCTGCCGCATCAGAGTCCCACAGGCTAGATGCCGCCAAGACGGCGCTGAACAAGCTGTGGCAGAATATCAGCCGTATCCCTGATCAAACGCAGGGCCGTAGGACACCTATTCGGCAAACTTTGACAAAAGGTGCTTAATTTAACACACCAAACTGGGAGTCCAGCCTCGAATTCCAACGCACTGCATCACCTTGATGACGATGAAGACAGGGCAAGTAATCCGAGCCAAGGACGGTCGTTATGAAAAAGTTTCTCTCAGTTTGTATTTTTCTTCTGCTCAATGCGGTCCCTAACCCAGGGAATCACCAGGCCAACGCTGCTGACCGTTTATTTGCAGACTGGCAAAGCAAATTGAGCCTACCCAATGGCTCTCTCATTGGGCAGAGCTACAGCACGCACCAAAATCAGCACATCACACCAGTCTCGTACAACCTGCAGTGCGACTCACCCGGCTGTGCAGCATGTGACGACAGTGAATGTGATCGCGGCTATTGTGACAGCAGCGGGCAAGGCTGCGACTCAGCATACAGATCTGGCCGCTCTTCTAGCTGCGGGTGCTGCTCGTGCCTGCAATGGTATGACGGTGGAAGCTGCTTGGAT
>JAPOKD010000334.1 GCA_029977825.1 Planctomycetota bacterium
GCTGCTCTTCGTGCAACGGGTTGTTATCGAGATTACACGCCACGGCAGCTGGGTCAGCCATGAACCGTGAACTGTGAAAGGTCGTGATGGTTTCCGCGTGAGCCACCCCAGGTGCGATTACTTTTCGACCGCCCGAATAACCAGCCATGAAGTGCGGCTCAACCAGACCCGTAGCTATTTTCAAGTCAGCCTGCACAAAAGAACGATCAAGCTTGACAACAGTACCACGGGTCGGTGTCTTTCCGACAAATACATGTTCCGCATCGTCGCGGGCATCATGATTCTTGATCCGAACGTTTTCAAGCACCCACGGATCACCCACAAGTTCCTGCAGTTCTTCTCCAAGATTCGGACGGTGCAAACCCGTAGCCACCAAGATCGTGATGTCTTCGATTAAAATTCCACGGCTCAACAGAATGTCAATTAACGGCCTGAGAAACAAACCGTTCGGAACCGGGCGCGTAATGTCACAGATTGCGATGCAGGCACTTGTACAATCCTGCATCCAGAAAAACGGATCTACGACACCATCCATGCCAGAGCCCGCGTCCTTACCACCCAACCCTACAGGTGAGGTTAACGCTTTGCGAATGGAGTCAACCGGGTTAGCCAAAACAGGCATTTGCGGCTTGCGGATCACATCAGCATTCACCCCACGTGGAACGACCACCTGAAGTCCATCACGGCCGTAGTTCAGTCGTATTTTCATTGCAATTCCATTCCCATCCTCAGGCTTTTGTTCCTATCCACCAAACGCAACTTTTGTTCAGAACAAGCAAACACCAGCGGTTAGCTCCGCAACAGAATGAATAGAGAATATCCCGCCCGCACCGAATCCCCGAAAATACGCTTACCGACGTGCGTTGTGTAATTTGAACGATGCACGCATCCCAGATGGCATCACATCACAGCAGTTTCCCTGCCACGGCCACCTATTCACACAGTTGCCGGCTTATTGGATATCAATCATAATGATCACCGGGGAAGAACATCTGAATGTCGCTTCCCGCTGACCCACCTGAGGCCCGTTCAAACGCGGAACCAATCCTCTCTGAACTCCAGTTGTCCAGTGTACGCATTTCAGCAATCGCACTCGACTGACCCTTTCACCTATCGCCGGATACCCGAAAATGAAGCTCATGCCTCTCGCATTGGCACTGCTGCTGATGCCTTCAGCGTTCGCTGAAACACTCAACGAACTCACAGAATCTGAAAAGCGAAGCGGTTGGACCTTGCTTTTCGACGGCGAGTCGACGGACGGCTGGCGAAATTACAAGAAGGACACTGTATCTGACGGGTGGAAGGTGGTCGACGGTGCGTTAGTACGCTCCTCACGTGGTGCCGGGGACATCATGACTGCGGGCAAGTACGACGCGTTTGAGTTATCACTCGAATACAAGATCAGCAAAGGTGGAAACAGCGGTGTCATGTTCCATGTGGTTGAAGGTGACGGACCGCCATGGCGCACAGGCCCCGAAATTCAGGTTCAAGACAATGTTGACGGGCACGATCCCCAGAAAGCAGGCTGGCTTTACCAGCTGTACCAACCAACCGTTCCCAAATGGGCAACAAACAAAGAGCCTGTTGATGCAACAAGACCCGCAGGTGAATGGAACCAACTTTACATCCGCATCAATAACGATGACTGCGAAGTCTGCATGAATGGCGTCCGTTATTACCGCTTCAAGCTCAACAACGCAGATTGGAAAAACCGGATCGCCAAGAGCAAGTTCGCCAAATTTGATGGGTTTGGGACCGCGGGCAACGGCCACATTTGTCTTCAGGATCATGGTAATGAAGTTGCTTACCGAAATATCAAACTCAGGGAATTCAAGGACGATGGGACAGTGCCACAGCCCATTGATGGAAAACTGGGTTTGAAAGGCGAACTGGCATTTCCAAAGTTGAAATGGGACCAATGGGAACCGGTCAATGATGCTGGAAAAGTCAGACCCTTGCGTCTGATGGAACTGACCTATGCAAGCGATGACACCAATCGCCTGTTCGCGGCCTCACAATTCGGCGAGATCTGGACGTTTGAAAATGAACACGATGTTGAAACATCGAGTCTATTTCTGGACCTCCGCGGCAAAGTCAAAGACTTTTCAACACGTGGGTCCAACGAACAGGGCCTGCTCGGCTTGGCCATGCATCCGAACTACAAAAAGAATGGGCAGTTCTTTGTGTACTATTCGCATCCAACCGAGCCCAAATCGATCGTTTCGCGTTTCAGTGTTTCGAAAGATGATCCAAACAAAGCGGATCCCGACTCCGAGCTGGTCATCATGGAAATTGAGCAACCTTACCAGAACCACAACGGCGGACCGATTGAGTTCGGCCCCGACGGATATCTGTATGTAGCTTTGGGCGACGGCGGTGACCGCAACGATCCTCACGGTAACGGCCAGAACCTTGGTACCCTGCTTGGCTCGATTTTGCGGATTGATGTCGATCACCCTGCAGATGGTAAGAACTATGGCATTCCCGCTGACAACCCGTTTGTCGCTGTTTCCGGCGCGCGGCCCGAAATCTACGCACACGGAATCCGAAACCCCTGGCGAATCGCTTTTAACAAGCAGGATGGAACTTTGTGGGTCGGCGACGTGGGGCAGGAATTGTGGGAAGAAGTCATTGTCGTCAAGAAAGGCGGCAACTACGGCTGGAGTGGCCGCGAAGGGTCGCATGCCTTTGGTAACCGAAAGTCTGCGACCAATGTCTCGAAGCCCTTGGAACCGGTCTGGGAATACGATCACCAAATCGGAAAGTCAATCACCGGAGGCCGCGTTTATCATTCGTCGCGTATACCTGCTTTGTCTGGGAAATACCTCTACGCTGACTACGTCACCGGTTCAATCTGGGCACTTCACTACGACGCCAACAGTGGAAAACTGATCAGTAACGAACAGGTTGTTCCAGAAAGCGTTGCTGTTCTGGCTTTTGGTGAAGACCAGAACGGCGAGGTTTACTACCTCACCAACAGTAGTCGCGGTGAAAGCATTTACCGTTTCGGGAAGTGACCTTCACTGTATTGCCAACACAGACTCACAGTATCGCGGAGTCTGGCCAGCAATGATCCCTAAGAACCCACTTCTCACTGACATTGCATCAACGCAAACGGCCGACGGGCGCTTCCCGCCGGCCGTTTTTACGTTTGCGTTGCGTTTTCCAATATCATCCCGGCCAACAACAGACGCGCGTCTGCTATTTCTCGGTAGATGAAGCTCTTACAAAACAACCAAGGTCACTGGGATGGACTCAAGGTGCTTGATGGCACGCCTAGGGCAGACCTTGGCACCAAACGCCAGTTTCTTCTTCACCACCCGCAAATTGCCTCGGCTGATCTCATGACGTCGGCGGCTGATACGCGTTTCCGGTTTCGACAACCTGGACATCCGCATCCGATCGGCTCTGATCACAAGCAGAAAACTCAGCGTCTTTACGCTTCCAGACGAATTTCCTGATCAACCAGGAAACGAAAAACCAAAAACAGGCAAATAAACCGCTGGGGATCCATCCCGCAAAGAACGCCCCCATCGGTGCGGTATCGCTAAAAGCCTCGGTAGGAGGATCAGGAACAGACTGCCACACCCGATACCCAACCTCTAATCCCACGAACAAGCCGAACCAACATACGAACCCACTGATGCACAGCAGTACCAACGGTCCGATTACCCCCGACACGCGTCCGCCGATGAAGGCCAGCACAGCGGAGATCAGTGCCGAAACGCCAAAAATCGGGATAAACATTTCCTGTAGCGGTGTCATAAAATTCTCTCATTCAACGTCTCAGAAAGCTCTGCCAGTGCCGTTGAAAACGATCTGTATCGCACTCGCTGAACCCCACGCCTGTCTTTCTCGCTTTCAATCATCCAACTCACCCGCCGCACCCTCGATCGTTGAAGGCTGCCCATGTTTTCCCACATTGGCACTTCGACTCGCAAAACGCGAATAAACAAAGAAAACCATGGAGAACAGAAATGCGACCAAATACAGGCAGACCGAAAACCCCAAATGAAGCACAGGGAAAAGAAAAATATGCATGTGCGCGGCACTATTCATCGAATCCGCAGGCTCTGGCTGCGCCACAAAAAGCGCGAACCCTCCCACACCGGTCATCGCAATGACATAAGAAGCCACCAGTAGAGGCAGCGCACTGTTGGGACTACCTTTCCACCGCCACCCACCAATCAGAAGCCCCGGTACCTGACTGAGACCACTGAATCCCGCAATCATGCAGGTGAAAAAGATCGACCTGATTGATAGACTTTCTCCGCTCGCGGCGCCTTCCTGAATCAGATTGATAGCCGCCATGATGACCGTCACGGTGAACAGCACCAAGAGAACCGACAAGGACAAGGGTCTACGCGGCATCACAGATGGCGCCCAATCAGCTTGCTCACCTGCCGACGCGTTAGGTGACTCGTAAGGGTTCGCCATGATCCTGTTTTCGAATCCAAGTGCTGGGTGAAATCCAGGAACGGCATAAGGACTGGACCCGCTCCGGCCGCAAAGAAACTTTGCATCGCAAAGTATTATCTCTCCCGCCCTCTGTCAACTCAAACTCTAATCATGACGTCCCGCACTATTCGGGTAGCCAGTTTTCGAACTCATGGCCTGGTCAATAGCAAGCCTCAAGTGCGACTCGCCAGCACGGCGCGGCTGCCCGATCACTTTCGGATCAGATAAAGATGACTCTTACTCCTAAGGATCAAATCATTTCCCACCACTGCCGGCGATGCCATGTATCCATCTCCAAGCTCGGATTTCGCAAGCAGAACGTATTCACGCCCAGGCCTTATGGTGAGTACTTCTCCAGCAGTACTGAACAGATATATCTTTCCATCAGCAAAGATTGGGGATGCCGCGAATTCCTTCGCCACTCGTTTCTGCCAGACCATCTCTCCGGTCGCCGGTTCTCTGCACGACAGGATGCCGTCATCGCTGGTCATGTAAAACAAACCATCAACCAGCAACTGGGACGATTTTTTTGCAACACCCTTCCGATCAGACCACTGGATATGCGTCCCTGTAACATCACCCTGTCCATCGGGTCGAACAGCCACCATTGACCCACTGCCATTGGTGATAAAAAGCAGCCCATCTTGAAACACGGGTCTTGCCGAAGCATTCATTCCAGCGTGGTACACCGTCCACAGTTCGTCACCAGTCTGCGGGTTGTATGCGATGGTTGCAGCCGCGGAAGGATAGATCAATTGTTCCTTCCCATTGACCTCAATGACATGCGCCGTGCAATACGCTTTCATTCGGTCTCCGTTGTCTGTTCCGTAATCGATACTGCGATCTTTTTTCCAGAGAGTCGATCCGTCTTCGGCATCGAAGGCAACGACGTATTGAACATCGAAGCCGTCATAAGCGACAAAAAGTTTTCCATCATGAAGAATGGGTGACGAGGCCGGACCGCGGTGATGGTCACATGCCAAATCACGACGACTCCATATCTCTTTGCCTGTAGCAGTGTCCAGACAAGCGGTGAGATAGGTCCCAAAATGCACGTACACCCGACCATCCTCAACGACGGGTGTTGGCGTTGCGTAACTATTCATGGGATGGCAAAACGCGGGCGATTCATTTTCCACGAGAACTCGATCATGAATTACATTCCCGGTGGTACGATCGATACACAGCACGGACATCTGTGCGCCATCTTCCGTCGCAGTGGTCAACCAGATCTGGTTTCCCCACACCACAGGCGACGACCAGCCCTTGCCATGAATCGCAGTTTTCCACTTTACGACCGACTCATCTACTTTGTCCGGCAAATCCGCCCCTGCGGCATGTCCGTCGCCTTCTGGCCCTCTGTATTCAGGCCAATTTTCCTCGGCAAAGACGGCTTTTGATAACGCGAGTATCAGAAAAAGCTTACAGAATTTCATAAAACTTCAGGGGGGATCAAGTGGAAATCGGGCACAACGGAAAAGTGGTGCAGTGCCTTGCCAAAACCAAGTAGCCCGCAGCAGGTTGCCTCGAGCCGGGGACCTGTAGTTATAGCTGATTCGCCGCTGACAGGCAGCTGTTTTGGCCTAGAACTGTAACCCGTCGCTGGCTCCCATGCTGACAAAACCGAGTTCCTCACGATCGCACCGTGTTAGCCGGCATTCTGGTACAAGACATCAGTGTTTCTAATATCAACATGACAACGAGCATTCTGTACAAAATAGAGCCTGATTCATCCAATCACCATTTTGTGCACCCGACCTACACTTAATGTGGGCAAGCACATACTCCACTACAAAACAGCGCAGTTGTTCATCGTCCGCGAATATCAGCGAAAAACGGCTTTCCCGTCGATGCGCACATCCTGAGGACCCCGTGGCCCATGCCAAGCAACGAACCTTACAAGACCTACCGTGATCTTCCCGAACTGGCAGGCCTTTGTCGAATGACTCAGGCGGTCA
>JAPOKD010000511.1 GCA_029977825.1 Planctomycetota bacterium
GGATTGCCGGTTATGCCTGGTTCTCTTTCGGAATTGATGACCCCAATGGCACTTCTTCGGCTCTCTTCGACAGAAACGGAAATCTGACCGCCAGTGGCAGGTTTTACCAGAGCGTGACGAATGAAGATCCAGATGGTGATCAGAGCATCAAGCTCTAGGTGCATCAATTTCCAGATACATCGAGAACCAGGTGCATCGAGAACCAGGTGCATCCAGTTATTGGCCGCAGTCCAGTCGCGGTGCTTTATGGTGGAGAATCCGGTTGAGCATGGCGTTGAGGAGAACCCCATTGGTTGCCACGATACGAGCGGGGTGGTCGCTCGGCGTTTTCACGCGAAGCTTTTTTGAGTCCGAGCTGCTTGGCTGCGTGCTCAACCAGCTTCGATTCTGCCGGCTTTGAATGCCTCTGCCATTGCCTTGGGAACTTCTGCCTCAGCAAGAACAAATTGCGACCGATTCTCGGCCACCCGCGCTTTCATCTGTTGCTCTTCTGCGATTGCCTCCGCGCGTCGTCGCTCTGCCTGTGCACGTGCAACTCGCGTATCTGCTTCCGCTTGATCACTCTGCAAACGGGCGCCGATGTTTTCTCCGACGTCAATGTCAGCGATGTCAATTGAAACAATTTCGAATGCTGTCTGTGCGTCCAGGCCACGTGACAGAACCACGCGGGTGATCATGTCCGGGTTTTCGAGCACATGGAAGTGCGTGTCTGCCGATCCAATCGAACTGATGATTGCCTCACCGACTCTTGCAATGATCGTGTCCTCGGTAGCACCGCCAATCAACTGAGCGATATTGGTTCGAACGGTCACACGAGCTCGAACACGAAGCTCGATGCCATTTTTCGTGATTGCGCTTAAGGTTGTCTTGCCACTGCGCGTGGGGTCGGGGCAGTCAATGACTTTTGGATACACGCTGGTCTGAACTGCATCCAGAACGTCACGTCCAGCCAAGTCGATTGCAGCTGCCTGATCAAAGTCGAGGGGGATTTCAGCACGGTGGGCGGCGATGATCGCGTGAATCACGTTCATCACATTGCCTCCCGCCAGATAGTGTGCTTCCAAACGTCGCGTACTGATCCCAGTTTCGCGGTTAGTATCGAGTTCCGCCTGCGCGGACATGACCTTGGCTTGAACCACCACGTTCGGATTCACCTTGGTGAAATGCATTCGAATCAAACTGTGCAGTTGAACATCCGCGGCCGACATGTACGCCTGAAACCAGAGCTTCCAGTATCTCGCGATGAAGAAGACAATGACGATACCCAAGAAACCGACAACGCCAAGAATGCCCCACAGAACGGGATTGCTGTCGTCATCGGCTCCGATCAGAAAAACACCGGTGGTGGCCAGAGTTTCATAGGCGGCTGAATGGCCGAGCAAACTTGGCTGGATGGTCAAGTCACTGAGGATCGAAGTCATGGAGATGCCTTTGCGAACGTGCGAACTACAGGTTTTCCGGTTTCTTATGATAGAGGGGTAAAGAGTGACTGGAAAGCCTGCGGGGCAACTCCATTGCGTGTCGGCTTTTTGCCCGAGCTTGACCGTGACGAGTGGGATGCAGGGGACCGAGGGCAAGGTGGGGACGCGACGAAAGATAGGTTTGGCGGCTGCTGGCAAACAGTCCCATGAACGGCTGTTTTGATTCAGTAGCAGCAAAGAAAGTTAAACGGCACTTCTCTCCAAAACACCGCGAAACTGCTCGTTTTTTGTGGTTCGCGGGCGTTTTTTCGCTCCACGCAGGTGCGGCAATGGCTTCCTGTAAGGCAGCTGAACGACCTTGTCTGATGTTTTGGTCGTCTGCTGAGACGGCAGGTCGGGCACTGCTGTCAGCCGATCTAGCAGCCAAGTTGAGTGGCGATTGGGTGAGTCGGGCTCATTTCTTTTCGGAGAAGTTTTATCGAGGAGTGTTTTCTTCGAAGAGATGTATTTTGTCTGGCTCGGAGAGAAATTTGCCCAACAGTGACAGAAAAATGCTGAAATCGGCCGTCCGAAAACACCCTCAGACGCTCATAATAGTCTTCGTTTGCGGCCGGTGTTAACGGGCAACCCTTGGGTCAGGCTGCTGTTGAAGCGACACCCTCAGCTCATTTGCCGGCCAGAATCCTCGCCAAAACGCGGGCTTTCAAACAAATTTCTTGAGAATATTTGCGACCTGTTCAGGATCGTCCTGTTCGCGTAGGTGCTCAATCTGATCAGCGGGTAAACCGACCTTCTCCAAGTGGCTTGCAAGCCGTTTCCAAACGGTTGCTCTTTTTTTTCCCTCACTGAGGTACAACTCGGTGATCGCTTCCTGAGCTTTCTGCAGACCTATCGCATCTCGATTGCGGTAGTAGTTTTTGATAATCTTTTCTTGATGGCTGCTGCGTTCGGGGGGCATCTGGTGATTCTCGGCGAAGGCGGGTTGCGTATTTCTGGAACTGACCCGATTATCGGCTTCCGAGCCGTGGATCTATAGTTGTGTTGCGGTGATTCGGGCCACTGGCGTGCCAGCGGTATCGCCATCCGTTTTATTTTATTATGAGTGAGCAGGGAATGACCGTTTGTCGTGGAGTTCGTGGTGCCACCACTGTTGAGTCCGACGATCGTGACCAGATCCTCCGGGCGACTCGGCAGATGCTGGCTTTGATGATCCGCCGAAATGAGATTGAGGCGGCAGATGTCGCCAGTGTCATGTTCACTGTCACACACGATCTTACTGCGGAATTTCCGGCACTGGCCGCCAGGCAATTAGGTTGGCTTGAAGTGCCCCTGTTGTGTGCGTACGAATTGTCCGTGCCTGACTCATTGCCGCTCTGTATCCGCATGATGCTGCATTGGAATACGGATAAAGACCAGTCCGAAATCCAGCACATTTACTTGCACGAGGCCAAAAAGTTGCGGCCTGATCTGAACGTTCTGCCGCCAGTTGATTTTGAGGAACTGGAAAGCTGGATTAACGATCACATGTGCGAGGGTTAATAGCTTGGCCGGAAAAACAAGAATCAATTGGGTTTCGCATCCGGCACTGAGCGCCGCGCACGCTGCCTATCTGGTTGCGACACGTGTTCGGTGCAATGATCAGAAAACTGAGCAAGCGCTTGTTCGGCCGGTGACAGAAGTTAACAATCGCCTGTTCACAGCTGCGGTCGATGCGAGTCAGTTCTGGCAGCAGTACCTTCAGCAAATTCTGTCTGATGTTTCGATGGAGCAGGCTTGTGGTTTCGCGTTGCTGTCGGCAGGTGCCAACGAGATGCAAGTGGAACAGACTACCAAAGCAATCGTTAACCAGCTGGGGGACGCCCGGCTCGCCTTCAACAATCGTTACCCAAAACTCGCCGAACAACTTGATCTGCGTGCACGACCACTGCGGGAACGCTGGGACACTTATGGGCCAGGATTGTTAAATCAAGTGGGGAAACAGATTTGGGGTGATAGTCCGCCTGAAGAATGGTGGGTGCCAGGTGTAACCGCCTTGATGGTGCAGCCGATGCGTGGCGGGGATGGTGGTTGCGATGCCAGCAGTTCACGCCTGTGGCTGGAAGCGATGCTAACGGACGTCGATCAACGCGTTCCCGAAGTGCTGAGAGTTGCCTGGTTGGTGACCAGCATGGCAATTGATAATTATGCCAGAGAAACCTCAGGCGATCTGCGTCTGATGCTGCCTTGGTCGCTGGTATCTGTACCGCTGGTGCTCAGTGCAGGGAAGGAACTGGAGCTTGTGCGTAGTGACCAACTTCCTATTCGCGAAGCGATGAAGGTGTGGCATTTCGGCGACGAGGGAGTTGCTGAGACTGTGTCTCGGTGGTGGGCAGACCAAGCGGATAGCATGGATCCCATGCCGGCACGCCTGAAACGTCTGGATCAAATGCTCCCCGAACGTGTGACACCCGTCCATGTCGATGACGAGGTCTAGCAGCAAAAGGCTGTCTGGACGTGGGAGATTCCAGATTTATACGGCCGAGAAACGCTCTAGCCTTGTGCCTGACCTGTCCAACTCGCCAATGGATGACACCGCTTCCGATATCTATCGGCTTTAACGTTCAATACGGTACGTCCAACGCATCGCATAGAAAAGTCATGAAAGGCCTGGCAGCCTTCACCCGGGCTTGCAAGTCGTCGACGAAGCCAGGGGCGGAAACTTCTGATATCTCCAGCGGGGCAGTGCCTATGAAGTCGACTCGTCGTAAGTCGCGTATCTGTGGATGGTCCCGCGGGATACCTCTTGGAGCGGTCTTGAGGGAATCTCCCGCCAATTGATAATGCTCAAGGAATCGTTTGCCCGTTACGGTACGCTTCCACTCTTGCGGTCGCTCCGCTATCGCTGAACGGATCGCGGTGAGGGCAGTTCGTGCGGGACGCCAACAACCAACACCAAGAAACGAATCGTGAGGATCCAAGTGTAGGTAAACGCCTGGAGCATGGATGGTGCCATCGGCCTCATGGCGGAATGAAATGCCGACACTTGTCTTGTAGGGGGTTTTGTCCTTTGAGAAACGTGTGTCCTTGTAGATTCGCATGACAGAGCCTCCGTGACGTTTGGGAGACACGATCAGCATCGGAGCAAGTCTCGCGAATGGTTTGACCAGTTGGTTTACCAGTTCCACCGCTGGATCAAGAACCTCGGCATCGTATCTGCCTTTGTTCGCCTTGAACCAATCTCGGCGGTTGTTGTCCGACAAGTCAGCCAGAAAGTCAAAAAGTTGAGGGCTTATGGGTGACATCAGGCCGTTGGAAGTTGGAACTGGTAAAGGGTCTGGGGTGAATGTATCGAATATTCGCCCGAACGTGATGGCAATGAACGGTTCAGA
>JAPOKD010000631.1 GCA_029977825.1 Planctomycetota bacterium
AGTTTCCTCAGTATCGACGAATGAGACGAAAGAAAGTGATGATTGATCAAATGAATCTATCCCGACGTACATTCATCCGTGGTACTGGTGGCTTAACACTGAGCCTGCCGATGCTGGAGTGCATGGCGACAGAGACTGAATCCGACAGACCCAAGCGTTTCCTGGCGCTGTATGTGGGCCATGGCTTTGCCTTGCAAGGTGACTGGAGTTGGTACCCGACACTGGTTTATGGCAAGATGCATTTTGGAAAGTCAATGGATGCTTTCAATCCATTGTCCGAACGTGTCACTTGCATGAAAGGTCTCGAACATCCCCAATGCATCAGCGCTGGTGGTCACAGCACGGCTGACTCGTTCCTGACTGGCAGTAATCCAACCGCGGCAATTAAAAGTCCTTCGCTGGACCAAATCGCTGCGATGATGTTCGGGCATCAAACGCGGTATCCGAGCCTCGTGCTTGGAAACGAAGGAGGCTTAGGAGGTGAAGGAAGATCAAACACCCTTTCGTACAACCGATTCGGTCGTGGCATTCCTTCCACAAACAACTTACGCGAGTTGTATGACGCCATGTTCAATTCCGACCCTGCTCTGCGAAACAAGCAGCAGCAACGACTAAGGAAAGACCAGCGCCGTATCGATCGTGTCCTCGATTCGTATCATGAGATGAAACGCCAACTTGGAAGCAATGACTCGCAAAAGCTCGAACACTACATGCATGCATTGCGTGATGTCGAAAAAGAGATCGAACGCATGGAGCGGTGGGCAGCAACACCCAAACCACAGATACTTTCGAAGGACCTTTCACTTGACGCCTCCGTCAGGGAACCGGCAACCTTCATCCGCACGATGTACAACCTCCTTTATCTGGCATTCAAGACCGATTCAACACGCTATGCAACGTACATGCTGCAAAGCATGAACAGCAGCAAGTGGGATAACATCCCCATCACCCTCGGCCTCGGTGTCACGCACCACTTACTTGCCCACAACGCGGTAAAAGGTGGGGCTCACCTGGAAAAACTTGGCAGATACGACAAATTCCAGGCAGAACTGTTAGCCGAATTCATTACGAAACTGGCAGACACGCCCGAAGGTGACGGGACGATGCTCGACAACACGATGGTGCTTTATGGAAGCAGCAACAGTCAAACACACGTCAATACCGACTATCCCTTGATGTTGATAGGTGGTGAAAAGCTCGGCATCCAACAAGGTGCATTTCATGATTTCGGAAAAGACGCGCCGCCTTTGTCAAACCTTTATCTGACACTGCTGAATGCGTTAGGTGTTCCTGCTCAACGGTTTTCTGACAGTAGCGGAACGATTGCGGAAATCGTGATGTGAACAAGATTCGGTCATCGACAACTGGTGCGACTACAAGCCGGCAACTTCACGCCGCCGGCTCTAAACTGCAATAAGTCTGCTCGTTTTCACCAAGCTTCCTGAACACCTCCTTGGTCGACTTTCCCCTAGTGAGGGCCAAGCTGGCTCCCCAAAACCTCTCAAAGACCTCCGCCGCTCGATAGCGTTTCTGTTGAATCTTTGACCCTCCATTTCAAAACGTCCAACACGTCGAAAACCATGTCCACGGGTCGAATCGGATAAGGGGGAAAGGTCACTGGATCGCGCATCGGAGGATTCCGAGTTCAATGTCCCACAGAGCCAATCGGTGGGCGGAAGTGATTACCCAGGATTCTACAACAAGGACATTCCAATCATGTTCCTCCACACCGCCTTGACCGATCTATATCACACTCCAGACGACGATCTTGAAACGATCGATGTGGATGGTGCGGCTACCACTATCGATCTTGCCGAACGAGTGATTCGCGAGATCGCTAAACTTCCCCGAACGAACAACATTCACCAAAGTCGCTCCACGCCAACGCAGAAGAATGTTCTAGCTAGGCATCACGCTGGATTTTGAAAACGCACAAAACGGTGTTGGCAGTAAGGATGTCACTCCGAATTCCCCCGACCCCAGGACGGGAGTCAAGTCTGGTGACGTCATCATCAAGATCGGGGACAACGACGTGAAAAGCGTTCTAGACCTCCCCGGCTTCCTGCGTCAAAGGCAACCTGGCGATGAAGTTGACGTGATCGTAAAGCGTGACGTCAATGACGAGACACTCAAAGTCAAGCTGGCGGGACTGCCCCAGAAGCGATAAAGTCGTTTTCGACCGTTGCACAACGAGCGTGTGTCACGAGAAGAAGCAAACGCCAACTCAGACGCCCAAGTTCCGCACGTCAAAAACTGCCCCGTCATAAGAACGACTGGTGGTGTGGGCGATTGGTGTCGGCGTTTGCTGACCTTGCTAGAGTCCACTTCCGTCGTTCTTGCCTGTTTCAGCGGCATCCTGCCCTGAATCAAGCTGCCCAGTATCAAGCTGCCCAGTATCAAGCTGCCCAGTATCAAGCTGCCCAGCATCAAGCTGATCAGTATCAAGCTGCTCGGTATCAAGCTGATCAGGATCACGAACTTGCTCGTCAACCGATGGCTCCTCCGGTTTCTCCATGACGTCGTCTGTGCTTCTCTCCACTTTCGGTGAATCCCGCGCCCCAAACGCTGCCTCTTGATCGACAACCGCTACATCTTCACCGAGTTTAAATTCATCGGGCTTGGGCTCAGGTTGGAAACGTTTGTTGAACCAGAAAGGCAAGTAGAGCAAGAACGCAATCGCAACTGCCCCTCTGATCAATACGCTGGTATTGTTTCGGGTAGCCATTTTTTTTCAAACCTCTCTAAAGAACAACACTCGGAACGAAGTCCAGCCTACTGTTCACCACCTCCTGCAGCACACAACCGGCGATCCTGTTTCGCATGCTGACACAACACTTCTGCGGAATGATCTGACAAGGCTCAAGCGAACAACTCTTTGCGAGCCTCACCACGGTTCGCCAACGTGAATGGTCGACCACTCGCGTTCTTTTCCTCGCATGCGGGATCAATCCCCAGAGCCCAAGCCACGGTGGCATTGAAATCCGGTACTTCCAGTACATTGTCTGCCGCGGATTTGCCGTCCTTTGTTGTTGTGCCATAGACCTCTCCCACTTTTACACCGGCCCCGGCCATTAGACAAGTGAAACCGTCGGGATGGTGATCCCTTCCCTGGTTCGGATTCACGTCAGGCTTCCGCCCAAATTCTGTTGAAACCACGACAAGCGTCGTCTCCAGCAACCCCTTCTGGGCCAGATGTTCAAGCAACGCTGCCAGCCCTTGATCAAGTTTACTGGCGTTCGCGGGAAAATCCCCGTAGATATTGTCGTGGTAATCCCAACCACCCAGTTCAACTTTGACAAACCGGACACCGCGTTCCACAAGTCGCCCCGCCAGCATGCACCGCTGACTGAATTCCTGCTTGTCATAAAGACGGACAATTTGCTGGTTCTCTTTCCCCAGTTCAAAGGCATCAATGTCCCTGGAGTTCATGAATCGCAGCGAACCCTCGTATGTGTCAACGTACGCTCTTGTGTCTTTGGTGCTGTATTGCTGCTCAAAATCCTGATTCAACGTACCAAGAATCCCCAGTCTTTTCTGGAACTGCTCGTCCTGTACTTCGGCGTTCCGATTCACAAAATCGATCCCGGACTTTGTGCTCTTGACCGGCAGAGCAGCCCATTGTCCGGGAAAGAAGCCAGCAGTTCCGGCACTGCCTTTTCCAATGCTGACAAAGTTCGGAAGGCTGTCCAATTCGGACGTCAACTGTTTACTGACCCATGCACCCAATTCCGGATGTGTCACCGACGAACGGGGATCATAGCTGGTCAACATCTTGTATACGCCGGCCGGATGGGCCCCCTGATTGGACTTCATCGAATTGATTACCAGCAACTTGTCCATGTGCTGAGCGAGAGTCGGGAAGTAATGACTCACCCGCACACCACCAACATTACTGTCGATAATCTCCGACTTGCCAATCACTGCTGGATCGACTTCCACATTGAAACTGTCGAATTGGCTCAATCCGCCAGAAAGGAAGATATTGATTACCGACCTGGCTTTTGGGGCGTGCGTCAACGC
>JAPOKD010000770.1 GCA_029977825.1 Planctomycetota bacterium
AGCGATCGCATGTGAGCAGACTCATTCAGCCAAACCAAAAATCACTGCACGCGTGTCTGTCGACACAGCGATCCAGTCTGACGGGACCATGCAGCAGCAACGCGTCTGGTCTGGGTAACGCAGGAAGCGCCACAGCTCAACAACAATCTTCATGACCAATCTTCATGGCTGCTGGCTCAACGCAAGTGCATCACAGGCACGAATCACGAAGTGAGCAAACCGTCAGACGGTTGCTTTGGGCATCTTCCCCGGCGTTTTCTTTTGAGTAGCCTGTTTCGCTAACCTGATGACCAGATTCTCAAGAAGAAAACGGTCACGTCCCTCATTACTGTGCGTGCCCTTCAAACGCAAATCGGCATCCAGTAACCATGGCAAAAGTTGTCTCGCAGTATCTCTGCCCATTCGACTGAGTTGTTTTTTTGCCTTTTGGATATCACTTGGACCACGGTTGAATCCCGCATAGGACAAAGCATCCTCCAACTGCGACTTCCTGCCACTTCGCTCCTGTTGCTCGTAGACAGACGTAGCCATACCAAGCCGCCGTAAAGACCATGCAATCTGCGGTAACAATGCTATTGGTCGCTGACCTCCACCCAATAATTTGTCCAGATTCCGCAAGGCTTCCGCCGCGTCTCCGGCGACAATTGCATCTGTAATCTGCCACACTGTTTTGCCCTGCCAACCAGCAACAACATCCTCTACCAACGCCTGATCAATGCTCTGCTTGGGCTCGCAGTAAAGTGCCAATTTAGCTATTTCAGTCTCCAAAATACCGATATCATCACCGACCATCTCCATCAACACATCAGCCGCGTCGCGTGTCAACTTGGTTGAATGAAGTTGCGCGACGTATCCCATCAGGAAAGATCGCCGTTTTGCCAGCGAAGGGTTCAGCCCCTTATTGCCATCAGACATCCGGCAATCCACCAATGCATGTTGCTTTAACAAAGCCTTGTAAACGCGTGTATTTGAAGCGAGCGAATCGAGTTCAAGAACGAAGCGACTAGCGGTATTCGACTTTGCCAAGTGCTGTTCAACCTGAGGCCGAAAGTCTTTTAAAAACTTGTCAGCATTACGTAACAGAATGGTACGTTTACCACCAAAATCAAAGAGTGAAGCGGTCGCCAATTCATCCCTCAGGTCTGACCACTGTGCCTGCTCGCCATCAAACTGTGTCAGATCTCCGTGATTCGACAACAGCTGAAACACCCAAGATCGCAGGGTGCTATCGTTACCGAACACAGCTATCGCGTCGGCAAACTTTTCCGGTGGACTTTCAAGCAGTTCGAAGGCATGGATTAGCGTCATGAGAGACACCATACCAATCCTATCAACAAGATGCGACCGGCAAACTCCTGCCTGTCACCGAGGTCAAACGCAGATGCGGTCAATCGCAAATACGATCAAGCGTAAACAACGCACTTAGCAATCAAGCGTTATTTCAACGCTCCATTGTTCCTCAGGGCAGTCTGCCCCGCATTGGCGGGTGTATTTCCCGACAAAGGCTGAAAGCCGCGAATCCGGGCTCGTGGTGCCAAGCCTTGCGTATTGATCGGCTGATCCAGAATGTAGGTGCCTACATTTCCCGCTTGATCTGTCCCATCAATCCTCAGATACAGTTGTCTGGGCAGATTCGGATCTGCTCGCCAGACGTACTCACCTGTATTCTCAAGCCCAGCAGCAATGGTTGTCCAAGGGCCATCGGGCGAACCGCTGAATGCAAGTCCGATAGGTCGACGAGGCAAGTTGGTGTCATTGCACTCGTACCCAATCACCAAGCCACCAGTGCGATCGCCTTCTCCATATCTTGCACCGGTAATACGAATCCGTGGGCGAGTGCGGTCAACAACAACAAAGATATCCGGCGACTCACCTGCCAAAGGTCGTGGACTGGCCAGCCCATTTCCGCCCACCACAACAATCCTGAACCCAAATACACCCTCGCCCTTGGTCTCAATGTCGAAGGGACTGTTGCGGTCAGGGTCCTGCCCCCACAGTGACCATGTACTACCATGATCCAAACTTCCATAAAGCTCGATCGCTTCGACACCCTGGCTGCCGACAGCTTCTAACTCATAATCCAAGCTGAAACGCTCACTGTCGCTGAAGCGAACAGGAGCACGCTGCATGGCGGATGATGATTCGGGAGGCGTGACACGTTCCGATCGATAACGCTCAGCGTCCACTTGTGGCTTTGGAGCAGGAATCTGTTCCTGTTGTAATTTGGTGACAGCGGATTCCTCCGTTATCGGCCGCATTGCTTCTGCCACCGTTTGCGGTTCTGAAGCTGATTTGGACTCCGTGATGTCAGCAGGTCTGGTTGATGAAGGCGTTTCCCGTGCAGGCAATGACGTTTGAGGTGAAGTTAATCCGAAGCCTTCCCCAATCTGCATGGGAGTGGCTGGCGGTGGCAAAGCCGATGACACATCCTCTGGCCTCGCAACTGCCGCAGGCATACCTCGTACCGATGGCGGGGCAAAGCCCATGCCAGAACGCGAATTAACGATTGTGCCGTCGGAAGCAACACCATTCGCAGGAACGGGTTGGCGGCCCTGCAGTTGCTGATTCAGTTGGGACGGTGACACTGCAGCAGAATTTGGCAACGCGCCTGCAGGATTCGGAATCCGTGTCATCACTTGTGATTTTGCTGCTGACGGAGTCCCTGCAGCAAATGGTGATGCGCCACGGTAACGTGAGTTCATTTGGGCAGTTGCTCCGCCATTGGACTGGGGAACAGTCCCGTACGGATTGCTTGCCGGAAAGCGGCCGCCATTCACGCCTTGCAGATTCCGGGCGTTGGCGAACGAACGAGACTGAGACCAGGCAGGATGAGCAGGCGGTGGATTGATCGAGGGCGTGATGCCGTTTGGCAGAGGTGCCAGCATAGGTGGCTGAGTGGGTCCCGAAACAGTCTCCGCGGTGACTCCCGCTTCACCATCCATTCGGTATGGCACCGACTTGGCGGGAATGGGCTCGGCAGCCGGGTTGGACGCGAAGCGGTTGGGATTGCCATTCGCCACACGTGGCCTGCGGATGGTCTGACTGACAACTGTCTGATTACCAGCCGCATCCGAAACAACGAGCTGCAGCGACAACAACTTCCAACCTTGCTTTGGATCAAACTGAATTTCTTCGCTGCTGGTCTTCTGTGAAAGCTCAACCGGCTGCCAGGACTTGAGCATATCGGTTGCGTAGCGGAGCTGCACCAGTTTCAGCGGGGTTGCATCATCCATATTCAGGACAGCATAGATTCTTCCCTGATCGTCTGCTTCAGCGTTGAGAGTAATCGCCGGTTTGGTGGTATCTACGAATACTTTCAGCTGCGGCGTATTATCGCCGCCGGGGTGGGCTTGTCCGGCAGCATCGATTGTACGAGTCGCATA
>JAPOKD010000253.1 GCA_029977825.1 Planctomycetota bacterium
ACCAATTGCGACCGGGTGGACTGAATGCGGAATTATTCGAATGACAACACCGGCCAGCGCTGGTGATGGCGTTGCAATGAGTCAAGGAAATACGACTGGTTGCCCGCTCGCAGGACCGCCACCAACCGAAGGTCGATTTGTGGCAAAAGTCCGAATTGATACCACATTTACACAGCTAACCGCATGGGCGGGCCTCTTTTACAACGCGAGCACTATTCCAGATGCAGCGGTATCGAATGCTGTGCATGGCATCGGGGTTGTTGCGCGCGCCACTACTGGCACTGCCGTTTGGCACGGTCTGTGTCGGAACGGTAGTGGAGAGTCTACAGTTTCACTGGGTGTCAACGCCGACGGAACCTGGCACGAGCTGGGTTGGAGAAAGACCGCCACAGGCGTGCAGTTTCAGGTTGCAGGGGTTGACACCGGAGCAGAAATCACCGCTAATTTGCCTGGGACCACCAAGCCGCTTGGCCCGGTCATCGGCATCGCTGCTGAAAGTGCAAGCGCTCGTGAGTTACGATGTGACTATCTGGGGGTTTCATGCCCCGTTACCCGATATTGAGGTTTGAAACATGGCAGCCGTTGACCTTTCAGCGATTACAAATATCCCGTACATCTACAAAAAAACCGGGATCGGAACGACCTGGCAAGAATTCAAATTTCCAGGTTGGGTCACAAAAGTCACGGTCGTGGCTGACCATGACATCTATTTGGGGTTCGTCGGTGAGGAGACCCCTGCAGACGGCGGTTCGGTTGGCACTCACAAACTTGAGGTGGACACAGATGCATCGGCTACGGTTGTCGTGCGTGATGTCGATGACAATCCGACTCTGCCCAGCATCACACTGGCAACATCATTTTTCATCGCATCGCGTACCGCAACGGCAGACGTTGTGGTCGTTCTCGAATCAGGGAGGGACTAAATGAAATTCAACAGAAGCAGAACGAACATCCCACAAGCGATGAAAATCAGGGGCAGCGACCCGAAATTGACGATTGGAGCAGGCACCGAGGTTGATGCCAATCTGATTTTCGATGGGAATGCTGCAGATTTTAGAGTTGGCCTCGATGATGGAACGGACAGCCTTCAAATCGGGTCGGGCGTCGTTCATGGAACAACCACAGCGTTGAGCATCAGCAGCACCGGCGAAGTAACGAAAATTGGTCAGGATTCACCTGCAGATGCCGAAGTGCTCACCTGGGATAATGCCACAGGCAAGGTTCATTGGGCTGCCGCTGCTGGTGGTGGTGGTGGTGGCGCGGCTGCTGATGATGAAAACACAATTTTGCACGCTCGATTGTTTGCATAGAAAGGGGCAAAAATGGCAACGGTAAGTTTGAAAACTTTGAGTGGCAGCACGGACGGCGAACCGGTTTTGGTTGCCGCAACCGCAACGGCTGGAACCCTAATTCACACGGCAGTCAGTGGCACAACTGACATTGATTCGGTCACACTCTACGCGTGCAATCAGCACACGGCTGACGTCACATTGACCCTGGAATGGGGCGGCACGACCGATCCTGACCACCTGCTGACGGTTGTCCTTCCTTCCGACGGTGGGGCGGTGAAAATTGCCGAAGGATTTTTGCTGCAAAACAGCAAGGTCATTCGCGCATTTTGCAGTACAGCCGATGTCGTGACCATCTGGGGAGATGTTGCGAGGTACGACGCATGAGCAAGGTTCCGCTTGGGCCTTTGTCATGGCCGACAAATCCAAATTTTGTGCAGGGGCAGCAACGCTGGCGGCAATTCAAAATTGGTGCGGCGACTGCTGGCACAAATGCACAAAGCATTGTGGATTCGTACACTGAGGACGTCACCGGTACGTCGCTCACCTGCAGCGTCGGGTCTGGTCATCAGTGGACAACCGGCAATTTCAACGGTGACAGATTCTATATTTTGTTACGTGATCACAACGGGAACGTTTTGACGAATTACGACGCCTACAATGTTCGCGTTTTGATCGAAACAGTGACCGAACCGGCTAACAATTCCGGCTTGCAAGTGATCATGGGTTTCACGGCCAATTCATCAGTTCGAGCAATTGAAGGCACCACAGCGCCGATCTGCGGTGTGTCGATGAAATGGGATACGAGCGTTTCGTCAAAACGAAGATACCGTGTCGGCGGCAAAAATCAGGTGCAGACATCTGGCGCAGAATTAGGCGACCATGCGCGGGCGACGATTACAATTGGCGCAGATGCAACAGAATCTAATTGGCTGAAACCGCTGTCAGTTTTTGGTTCGGGTTTTTTTCTTGGTGCTTCAAACCGAGCCTCTTCACGTTGGGAACATGTCGTGAAAGACCCGTTTGGTACCGATGTGATTCAAAGCGCTGGATATGTCGTTGTCGGAATTGGGGCGACAAAAGCCCTTTCCAGCGTCACCGGCAAATTCAAATTCTGGTATAGCGTGGACCGCATGCACAAAGGGTGGGCACCATGATTTGTCGCGTTTGCGCAGTTTTGATCGCGCCGTCTTTAAGTGAAGCCCAAACCGAATCGGCTGCAATCAATGATTCTGCCTCGTTGTTTGGGGTTTCGATTTCGGCTGACGCTTCTGCAGGTGCAGCTGAAATTCAAGGCACGGCCTATCTGTTGATTTTGGGCGAACATGATGAAATTGTGGCAGCCATTCAATCGTCTGTGCCAGACGACTGGGAGGAATGCTCGCAGCATCACCGCTACGGTGATGAAGATGCAGGTGCGTCGACATGGCTACCGGCTGATGCTGTGGCCTGCCTGTTGCTCGGAATGATGGGGTAAATCATGCTTTCTGCTTTGATTGACAAATTGATGGGGAGCCAAAGGCTCTCATACCGCAGATTGACCTGCTGGCTGGTCTGCACGGCAATGGTTCCGTTCGGATTTATCAGCGGTGAAGATTTCGTTGCGGTCTGCTTGATGTACATTGGGTCCGATTCCGCTGCAAAGGCGGTGGGTGCCTGGCGTGGCGGTGCGTCATGAGCCTGCCGCCAGTCCTGCAACGATGCCAGGAATTGGGGTACGTCGTCTTTGAAAATGGCGACTACAATTTGAACATTGTGGGCATTCGCACCGCCGACAATGCATCGAACCGGTTCAACGATTTCATCACCTGCACGTACAAGGTGGATGGTGAATGGGTGCACAAGCGGTGGGCGGCAACGACAGATCCGGGCGTGTACTGGCGGGAGAATCCTGGCAGGTCTGAAGGCACAGCCATTCTTGTCCCAGACCAGCACAGGGGCTGTTGGAAGCTGGGCCTGCATCGCGGAAGCTATGAGGCATTGGTGCAAAGGGCTGGCAGCGTGAAGGTGTTCCGCGACGACAACAAAGATGCGATTTTGGACATGGACCCCGAAAACACCCACACCGGGCGGTTTGGCATCAACATTCACCGGGCATCAAGTAAGCGGACATCTACTCAGGTTGATCGCTGGTCCGCTGGCTGCCAGGTGTTTGCCGATCCTGATGATTTTGCTGAATTCATCAACCTGTGCCATCGACAGGTGAAAGCCGGAAAGGGCGAAACGTTCAGCTACACGTTGTTGGAAGACTGGTAATGCCCCTGCCTGAACTCGGAGCGGAAATCATCGCAGGGGCGATAGCTCTAATCGCGGTTTTGGTTTCGTTTGTCACATTGAAAACCCGAAAGACAGTCGACGTCAGGCCGCCAGCTGTTTCGAAGGCAGACGATGTGGCAAACGCTGCCAGGGTTGTTGTTGAAGAAGAGGCCGGGCGGGAAGCGGACGCTGTTGCTGATGCTGTTGCTGATGAACACCCTGCTACGGCTCTGGCTGACCTTGTAAATTCGCGCAGGCGTGAGCGGTGATGGCTCTGTGGCTGGCTCTGGTAATGTTTGGGGGTGCTCATGCTGCAGGCCTGCCAAAAGCGCCCCAGAGGCCGCCCAGCGTGCAAGGTGAATGCCTTGACGCAGTGGAATTGCAGCCGGGTATCGGTCGCCCTTGTTTGAGTGTTTCGCTGCCGGTTTCTGATGTCGCCTGGTACCTGACAGTTGAGACCGATTGGCAGAAAATCAGAGACCTGTACCGCATTGATGTTGCTGCATGTGAATTCGAGACAGAAAGCGCCGAAATGCGCGCCGAATGGGCAAACAGCCAGTTGCAATTAGCTCTTCAGCCCGTGCCGATTTTGGAACGTCCTGGCACACAGGTTGCGTTTGGCGTCGTGGCTGGTGTAGTTGTTACAATGGCGGCAGCAAGCGCATTGCAGAAGGTTGGAAGGGGCGGCAATGACTGAAGCGTTGCAAAGCATTCTTGACGCAGGAGCGCTCGGAGCGACCGTTGTCATTTTGTACGTTTCGCACTTCAAATTGCAGCAACGCATTGACAGCATGGCTGCCGGTTTCGCCGAAACGGTGACAGCGCTGCAAGACAAGCAGGAAGCCCGCGAAGACAAGATCCGAGAACGTTACGATGCAGTGCTTGCCGAGCAAATAAAGGACAGGCAAAAGCTACGTGATAGTCTTGAGGGGAAAGTGAACCGCATCGAAACTTTGATGGACACCGGTTTATCAGAAATGCGGAGCCATTACGCTGAGGCGAAAATGCACGCACTGGCAAAGGGGAAAGGTGGAAAATGAGCAATTTGAATGGGTCAATCCACAAAATAATCACGGGCCTGATTTCAGCGGCGCTTTGTGCCCTGTCGGCGTTCCTCTGGAATGTGAATGCTGAATTGTCGGCGATCCGTGTTCAAATCGACGGGCTCAACCAAAAGTCAGCAGAAATCCTGCAAGTGTTGGATACGATTGCGCCGAGGACAGTGAAATGATTTGGTTGCTCGTCGGATGCGCTGCTTTGGCAGGTGACCCACCACCACCACCAGCTGAACCGCCAACGATGGCGGAGCAGGTTGCCGAAATCAATCAGAATATGAATGACGTTCTGGCTCGGCTGAAAGCAATAGCAGCAGACCCACCGCCACCACCAGCGGAGCCGCCAGCACCGACAAAAGCGCCAGAGCCAGCGGAACCGCCACCAGCTGAAAAGTGATTCAGCAGAAATCAGAACGAATCAACAACCCTGCACGCAGTGCGGTGATTCGGTTCTGAATGCCTCTGATTCTGATCTGAAGGCTTGCCACGTATGCGTCAACGTCGGCCTTCGTTTCAGGCAGCCAGACGCCTTGTGGGCCTGTGCAGATCAGATAATTATGATCCTCAATGGCAGCCTTGACCAGTGAGCGAGCACGCTCTGATGTGTTCTGTGGTGGCAATCCCATGCGGCGCTGAATGTCTGCCATGGTGATCGCGTTTTCGACACCTGGCTGCAGAACAGACATCAGGTGCTCAATGGTGATTGAATCGACGCTCATTTCAGAACAGCGCGAACGATGAACGAAGAAATTGAACGGTCATCAGCTGCGGCACGTCGCTTGATCTCCTCTTTCTGCTCTGGCGTGCAATAGATTTGAACGCTGCAGGATTGCCTGTCTTCTGGTGCTTTTGGTGGTCTTCCAATTTTTTGTGTGTTTGTTCTCATGGTGTCTTTCCTCTTCTTTTGTGGGTGTGGGGCCTTGCGGCCCCGGCAGTCATTTTAGAAACGCTTGATAAGATTAGAATCAATCGTTTCACCAGGGTTAAAGCGGCCAATATGAATCAATTTGGCGACTGTCCCATACTTACAAGTTGTTTCAATAAGAATCACATCTGCACCGCGTTGACCTTTCAGGTTGGTCACCTGTTGAGGCTGGCCGCTACGATTGACGATGCTTTTTGTTGATTCGACAAAATATGTTCTGCGACCGATTTTGATTGTGGTGGCGTTCATGATGTGCTCCGTTTTGGTTATGCTTGTATTCTAACGGCACAGAACTAACGTGCAAGCACAAAAGTGAAGAAAAACGACAAAACGCCCAAAACACATCGATTAGGGCTGATTTTTTTTAATTTGAGGTTTTTTTGCCTGCACGCTTTACAGCGCGCGTTTCGTGCATTACTCTTTCAGCACAATAAGGAGAAACCATGTTGGCCAAAGACATCATCAAACTGACCCTTCCTGACGGCAAAGCCGTTGAAATTGGGTCTGACATGCTGCAGACATTGCTGGAAGCCTACATCCAGGAATGGAAGGACAGCGGCGAACCATTCACGGAGTGGTTCAAGCCCTGCGAAAACGAATTTTGCGATCTCTGGTTTCCCGAAGGGGAGGTCATGGGTGGCGGCGACTATCACGAAATTTGCGAAGCCTGCCTTTTGAATGGGGATGCATGATGTATCGATACAACTGCTCACGATGTAAGACAACTGTTCGCTTGCACTGCGTTCTGCCTGATGGGCATTCGCCGCTCTGTCGCGATTGTGAAGAAGCTGATTTGCTGCGCCATCGTGCAGAGATTGAGCTTGAAAATGCTGCTGCCGACCTTCTAATCGACATGCCGGGCGGAGTGAACCCGGAACGGGTGGCTAAACTGGCTGCCGTACTGGCCGAGCACCCGAACGCATCGCTGGAAACTTGCGGAGACGAGAAAACCGGTCGGCGGTTTGGTCAAGCGGCTTGTCGCCGAGGGCACGCTGTAAAGATCGGATCGTCCGGTTTCAAATATCAGATTTGGGCGGTTTGGCCGTCAACGGTGCAAGCATGATGCGAAAATTGATTGACTTCTCACTTGTCTTCCTTTTCGGTCTGGTCATGGCCCATGCCGTGGTCGGCATGCTTTCAGAGCCGTACCAAGGCACACCGATTTCATCCGGGCGATAGCCCTTAACCAAAGCAAACAGGGAACAAAATGTTTGAGAGTGAATACAGAAAACACATTAAACGATTGGATGTGCTGGAATCAGTGATTGATGACATCAGAGACCGCGTATCATCGAAACCCGATGCCATTCAACGGATTGACTATGGGTTGAATTTCGGCAGTTTTGATACACCAATCGTTTTTTTGAGCCAGGACGCGTTTTGGCAGATGTTTGGCGGTCGATGGGTGACCATTGTTCGGAAACTGGTCAGCAAGGACCAATTTCACTGGACTGTCAAAACAATTGGCAACACCGAAGCTTGGGAACGTTCAAACTTCGTGTACATTCATGCTGAATTGGGTGAAAACCCGTTCTACTGGTGGCCAGAGCTGCGCAACCTCACATTTGAGGAAAATGGGTTCATTGAAACCCTCATAATGCCCGAATTCGGACAATTGACCATCAAAAACGAACAGGACGCCGACAATGTGTTGGCAATGTTCGACTACCAACAACAGGGGTGAGCTATGACGCTCAAAGAATTAAAAACAGAAGTGCAGCAACTGGGTGCAATTGTTGGTGATTTGCGAGACGCCGACGATGTTTTGGCAATGTGCGACAAAGAACTAAAAACACAAGTGCAAGAACTAAGTGCAATTGTCAGCGATTTGCTGGAAGTGCAGAAGGAAGACACGCCGACGCTGGGGTCTGGAATTCATCAGGCCATGGCGCAAGTAATGGCACAGGTGGGGTACGTTCAGAAGACGGGCAAAATTACGTTCGGCGAACGATACACTTTCGCCGGTGAATCGGACTTGATTCGGGCAATTCGTCCGGCTTTGGTAGATGCGGGAATCTATGGGCCGACTCCGGTGAAAACTGAAAGCATCATCAGCGAGCATGCGCCGACAAAACGCGGTGC
>JAPOKD010000406.1 GCA_029977825.1 Planctomycetota bacterium
ATCCACAAATAGCAGAATGCCGATACCGATCCGAAACGCCGCCAGTGAGCGAATGTAGCAACCAAACATTGTCTGCACGCGGCCTTGCATCATGACTGTGGGAAAAGCGGTGCTGCAAAAGTAGAGACCCTGAACGAACAATACACAAAATCAGTTGCTCACGACAACGTGAATCCAACGCTGCGCCACGTCATCTGGCACCTCACATGCAAAACGAAACGCAGGAAGTAAATGCAGGAAGTACCAGAAATCCATCTGTTTTCCAGTACTAAACGCCGATCTGACATCCCCCCGTGCTGCAAGTCATCTCATGAAGACTGCGGATGACACATCAAGCCACTAAAACTTCTCGACAGGCAAGTAACAACCAATTCAAAGAGCGAACCGAGACTTTGCCGACTCAACCCAACACCGTGCGTAGTTCCACGGCCCTCACGCTCATCCGTCGCGACCATTTGGGGCAAGTGGTTTCATGAACGCGCAAGTGCTGGTGGAGTTTCGCACTTGCCTTTGGAATTGAATCGCGGAACTATCGCCTCTACAGAAGCCCATAAGCCCTGGAGGCGAGCACAATTACCGCCAATCTCCCTCCCTGGAGCTATACCCGACGCTCCATCGTAAATGAACAGGCTTGAGGCGTTTCCTGCCACAACGGCCCGATAAACACCTGCTAATTCCCTCAAACTTTGCCGATTTGGAACACGCAAACCAACGCATCCACGAAATTCCATCCAACGCTTGTCAAAACCTAATAGTTCATTGGGAAAGTCTGATTTCATCGGCTAATCTAGGGTAATGGTCTTGACCTTATCAATGCGGAGACACAATGCACCCAATTCGAATTCTTCTCGCAGTCATTTGTACATTCGGATGTCTTGGCACTCTTCACGCTGATTTTGATGCGGCCGAGCTTCAGGCGAGCATTCAGCGGACGATCAATTCCGTGCAACCGGCAGTTGTCGCCATCCGCGGCTCGCGTAGTGCTTTCAGTGGTGTCATCGTGAGCCCAGATGGACACGTATTATCAGCAGGTCATGCGGTGAAGCCGGGCAGTCGTTACCAGGTGATCCTGCCCGACGGCCGACGCTTCCGTGCACGCGGCAAAGGATCGAACTCCAGGGCTGATTGCGCTCTGGTGCAGATAACTGACAAGGTACCCAACCTGCCATTTGCCCAGATCGGCGATTCGTCGAACCTTGTTGCGAATCAGCCATGCATTGGCATTAGCTTCCCCGGGGGTCAAGGGACTCGTGAGCAACCCGCTGTGCGTTTTGGAAGGGTTGTTCGTAAAGCACGTCCGGGAGGAATGCTACAGTCAACTGCATTGATGGAACCCGGCGATTCCGGCGGCGCTCTGTTCGATCTTGATGGCCGCGTGATCGGTATTCATTCACGTATCGGGCGGTCGATGACGCAGAACTTCGAAGTACCAATCGATGTCTATAAAAAATACTGGACTGAGTTGAACTCCGAAAACAGCTTCACTGGCAACTCGCGACTCATTCTCGGTATCGAGGCACGACAACGTGAAGACGCCCTTGGAATCACCGTTGAAAAAGTTCTCGAGGATAGTGTTGCTGAGAAGAGCGGGCTACAAGTGAACGATATCATCACCCTGATCAACGGCGATGAAACTGGTTCCCTCACCGCCCTGCGCGCAGCCCTGGCAAAAGCAGCGGAGAAAAGACTCGACAAGTTCCCGTTCAAGGTGAAGCGTGAAGACGAAATCATCTCTCTTGAAGCTGACTTTACCAATGAGCTACCACCACCTGAAGTTGAATTACCCGAATACGAAAAGACTGAATTCCCGGCGCCCAGTGCCATAAAACAGCTAGCGAACCTTCCCTCACATTTTTCCGAACTGGAGGACAGACTGGATGATGCCTGCGTCCTGATTCGTAGCGACTTCGGCACCGACGAGGACACCAGTTCAGTCGACATCGTTGGAACCTTGATTGAAAATTCCGATTTGATCGTTAGCAAGAACTCGATGGTCGGCATCAACCCAACTGCAAAATTCTCGGGTTCCAAAGTTACTTTGGAGGTCATACAGCGAAACACTGACAATGACCTTGTTCTGCTCAGGACTCCCACCATACACGAGCAAGGCGTTTCCCTAACGGCGGAAACAGATTCCAAAATACCTGCTGGCGAATTCATCATTGCGCCCGACTCAGCCGGATCTGGACAAATCAGCATTGTCAGCGCAAAGACATTTGCTTCACAGAAACAGATGAGTCGAGGTTTCCTCGGAGTCGTTCCAGCCACCTTTGGAAAGGGTGAAGGCGCGGTACTCAACGAGGTGCGACTGGACGGCGCCGCAAAGAAAGCAGGACTGAAAGTCGGCGATGTCGTGACGAAAATGAATGACACCACCATCAGCACCGACCGCGACATGCGTTCTTTTCTAACAAAACTGGACCCCAAAGTTACCATCATCGCCAACATCCTGAGAGACGGCGAGGAGATCGAGAAGGCAATCACATTGGGAGCCTACCCTTCGGGAACAAATCATGCCGCAGACCGCATGAACAAAAGTGGCAGACGGGATGGATTCTCCACGGTGATTCTGCATGACGCAAACCTGCAACCCGAACAATGCGGCGGACCCGTTTTCGATCTCGCCGGGAATTTTATCGGTCTGAACATAGCGAGGAATAGTAGAGTCAGGAGCTATGCATTACCAAGGCTGGTTATAAAAGACTTCGTTGAGGCACAACAATAAGGGACGCAGTCTCACCTGCTCTTTGCCAAGGCTCTAACCGAGTCACCGTACAGGCAAATAGAACTTCACTCGTTGTATCTCGTCACTCGACGACACTTGAGTTTAACGTTGCTCACGCAAAGCCAACGCTACAGACTGGCTTGTCAGGAATTGGCTGATTACGCCACTCTGTTCGCCGAAACAAACAACGGGGTGACGGGTAATTTCCTTGTCGTTGAGCATCAACGCCTGATTTTCTTTCTCAACTGGAGTTCACCGTTGCGTGCGTTGTTCTTCAATCGTGCGGGTGTTCTCATGCACGATCCCGCCCATATGCTCTGTCGATTTCGGCTCGAAAAGCATGATGAGGCATTCCTCCTCAGCGACGGGCTGATGACGCGCTCCTTTGGGGACAACGAATATCTGCCCGGAATTCAGCTCAACAACTTCAGCCTCCAACGCGATCGTCAATCTCCCCTCGAGCACCATGAACATCTCGTCTTCATGTTCGTGCAGATGCCAAGGAAATGTACCCTTTATCCTCGCCACCTTTACAAACGAGTCGTTAACCTCAGCCACGATTCTCGGAGACCAATGATCACTCAAGTTCGCGGCAACCTCACGCGGGTCCAACACACCATTCATAAGGAGTTCCGTAAGATCAGAAGACATAAACATTTGCGAGAGTTCGTACGGGCAATGGGCTGACGATGCAACCACATAAGTAACTTCGCCTACATTCCGTAACGCTCAACCAGCTCGGAATGTTTCGTGTTCCCTTTGGACAGTTGTTCTTCACTCAACTGCTCCAGCAGCTGCGAACGCCTTGATTTGGCCTCGACATGTCCATTCTCAGCTGCCAGGGAGAACCACGCATAGGCGATCGCGGCGTCAGCCGTGACACCTTCGCCGAGCTGATACATCATCCCAATACTAAACTGCCCGTCAGTATCCCCTTGCTCGGCTGCCTGCCTATACCAGTGCATGGCCTTCACGTAATCCTGTTCGACACCGGTCCCATCATCATACATCATTGCAAGATTGTACTGAGAAAACTGATCACCCTGCTTGGCTGCTTCGAGATACCATTTCACTGCGACTGCGTCATCCTCTTCGACACCCTCACCATCGTCGTACATGACCGCGAGATTGTACTGTGCATCAACATCGCCACCCTCGGCTGCCTTCAAAAACCACTTGGCAGCTTCAGCGACGTCTTTAGGAACGCCATCACCCTCAGCATAAACACAGCCGAGATTATATTGAGCGATCACATCTCCAGCTTCAGCCTGACTTTTCAGTGTTGCAAGTTCAGCCCCCCCTTGCGAACAGCCTGCGAACAAAGCCAGAGCCGCAACACCAGACAATAAAAAACAACTTTGCATCTGCCTTTGCCCCCATCTGCCTGCAGGTATAGAAACTTCCAACGCGGTGCTTGGTCAGTAATCTGTTAAGTCTGTTTCATCCGCGGTTCCGGGTCAACATGAACGCTGTGCCGCCGAAAAATATTTCAACTTCCGCCCCCCTCTCCTTGCATCCACCTTACCCCAAAGTGGGTAACTTTTGTTGAATGAAGTGACCATCGCTTTCTGCGTGGACCCACCAAAGCCCCGCAGGCACCCACTCCCCCTATTTAATATGCTGCGCACAGGACGAAGCATGCGTCACGCATTCTCTACAGGTGCGTGGCGATCATTACAGCTACTCGCGAATATCAAACGCAAGCAACTCATCAACTTGCGTTTCCCCACTAAACGCCTTCACACGATGAATCATCGTGGTCTTGGAAAGCATGCATAAGTGAAACCCACTCTGGTAACAAGCAGCAACCAGTATCGCTAGCGACAATTCACAGATGTCGTTTCGATAATAACAAAAGTGGCCTGAATCATTTGCAACGAGAAATACAAGATGGGCTTCCCTGAACTCATCACTGATTCGGACTGCGATAAGCCCATCGGATATGTTCTGCGAAGTAACTTTGACACCGTCCAGGCAACCAGCGAGCGTCTCGAACTTGGCGATAGCTTCGATCAATGGTGGTCTCAAGTCTGCACTCAGCGCATAATCGATCCCCTCTTCCAGAATGTCCGGGTCGATGTAAAGGCCGCAAAGCCCTTCGTGTGCTGTGACGTACTGCGAAGGCTCAAGTGTGCTGGAAACGAACACTTCAACATGCCCATCGTCAAGTTGATTGACGGAAATCAACTTTTGCCCATCCTCCCCACGACAGGTGAGGCACAAATCCGCTCCTTCCTGTCCGGTCCTATCCCACTGACCGATGCCGGAAACAGAGGTGCTTGCGATCGTTCTGAGGAATCGTCGAAATGTTCGTGTCTCTTTAATCACACCCACTCCCCTCAATCATTCCTGCAACGGTTGCATTCAATAACAACCTGAAAACAAGGGATCGAGCAACCGTGTACCCAACAATCTGGCTTTTTCTCTTGGCTTCGCCAGACTACACAACCAAAATTCCGATCCTACCGGGCAACACCCGAAAATCAGAGATCCTGCGTATTCATTGTTCAACCTCACCGTCCAAGAGCAAGTCACAGGCTCGTTGCCATCCCTCCATTAACAAATCAATCATACGCACGATGCAGGCTGCCCCAAATTGCGCAGTTGTAGGGAAATTGACGGTCCCCACTTTTCAAAGAGTTCCACCCCAGAAACTCAGAACAGATCCTGCGCGAGGCATGAATGAACGTTCATTCACCAACAGAAGCGGTTCCACAGCCTACCGAACCTCTAAGTGGTGTTGCCGATAGACGAAACCAACTAGTCGGCACGCAACGCAATCCAGACTAATAACAGTGCGATACCTAAAAAGCGCCGCTGTGGTCCAAACCTGCGTGCATGCAAAATGACTTTGATGACCAA
>JAPOKD010000400.1 GCA_029977825.1 Planctomycetota bacterium
CGGTCATGCCAAAAATTGCCTGCTCGAGCGAAATCACTTTCTCTGCCAACGCGTAGTGAGCAATCTTGCGCGGAAAGGTTCCGTAACTCCGGGGGTGTGGTTTTGTGGGTCCGGGAATTTTGACCCCGCCATCCGAGGCAGTAGCCACCCACGGATGCTTCATGACATGCCGCACGTCCTGCTCATCCATGCTGAATTTAACGATACTCGCTCCCCCGTTCATTAAAATATCGAAGGCAATTTCCACCACCGAGGTGTTGCTCTGCTCGGCGATGGTGGCGAGGTCTTTACCCAACCAGTTGGGTTTCGGTTTGTATCTGGCGATTCTGATAGCGGCACCGTTATCGGCTTTTGACAGCGATTTGCGTATCAATGGCTCTAGCTTTTTTCTGTCCACAACAAGGCGTTTTCTCAACTCCTTTCCGCCACCTTCCCGAGCCCAGCTGGGCAACACTGTTGCGCCAAGAGATGTACTGGAGGCAATGTATGGGTATTGGTCTGCCGTGATGCGATGACCTTTGGCCCTTTCTATTTCGATTTGCTTCGTTGCTTCACGGACCAGACCCCACGCTGACCGACCCGCAGCCTTGAAATGGGAAATGTGGACGGGTAGACCTGCATCACGTCCAATTTGCAGGGCTTCTCCAACGGAAGCCAGCAGGTTGGTGCCTTCGCCACGGATGTGGCTGACATAGATTCCGTTGTGTTTGGCGATCACCTGGGCAATCGCGGTCAATTCATCGGTATTCGCATACGAACTAGGGACGTAAATCAGTCCAGTCGACATTCCCCACGCGCCATCCTGCATCGCTTTTTCTGCCAAGTCGATCATTTGCATCAATTGGTGTTCTGTCGGATCGACACGGTTGGACTGAAGCACCGCCTCTCGGAGATCGCCTTGAGGCAGCAGATGCGCAACGTTGGTGCCAGCCCCGTAGTCATCGATGTGTTTGTAGTAGGCATCCACTTCGATGGGCCCTGAACCGCAGTTCCCCGTGACAAGGGTGGTGCAGCCTTGCATCACGTAATTCATCGCAGCCCGTGTTTGCGAGTCTTCAATTTCTCCATCCGAGTGATTGTGTAGATCAATAAAACCGGGGCAGATCACAAGGCCACTGCAATCGATCTCCCAGTCTGCATGAATGGTCACGCCCGTTGAGGGAAGCATGAGTCTCTTATCTTTGATGGCGACGTCGCGTTTACTGGCATCAGCACCAGTTCCATCAATGACTGTGCCACCACGTAAAAGGACATCCACCGATATACTTTTCTTGCTTTGACGCTGTTGGGGTTCCTGCCCACGCAGTTTCGGCTGATTACACAGGAGAAGCAAAACCAGTAATGCAAACTTAACGCCTGTCTGCCGCTCACAACACTTTGTCAGGACCTCGATAAGCGTAAAGGTCGGTGCGATCATAGCTCTGAAAGGATCGAACATGAAAAATCCTCCGTTGCATCTCTGTTCCCAGAGAAAACATGACGGTCACGGGCGTGTTGAGATCAGGAATGTAATGTGATGATTTCTGTATATCGTACCATTCGTTCAGTGGAGGCATGGCCCCGCGTGGGAATGTGACGTGCCAAATGGCAAACGCTCGGTTTGCTTTGATGGGTCAAGGTTGTTGGTGCGGCCGATCGGGAACTGCGATGGATGCATGTTTGTCTTTTGAAGGAAGATAATGATATTGATTAACACTGCAACGGCAGCCCAAGGAACGAGTTCCTGCCTTCAGGAGCAAATGCGCATATAGGTTCCTTGCGTTTGTTTGTCCTTAGGAGCGTATCACGGCTTTAATCCGATCCTGATTTAACATGTTCCCACGGTGTTAGAATGCGTACAATGAGCGCAGCGCATGGTCGGTCAAAGATACCTCCGGCTTGGGTTTTACTTAGTTTGCTGTTTTCTCTGGTTACAGTACTGATGAGCATTTAGTACCGGTCAGGGGACAATACCGCTCTACGACACAGGTCAAGTCGCATGTCGAAATTACAACGACGCCAATTCTTGGTTTCCACCGCCGGCAGTCTCGGGCTAAGTCACGTGTTGAGCGGACTCGGTCCGCTGTCAGCAGCGGATGTCAAGTTTGAGCCTGGGATTGCCAGGTTTTCGAATGAAATCGAGCCTCTCGTTGAGTTTTTGGAAAAGACCCCGCGCGACCGGTTAATGGAAGAAACCGCGCGTCGTGTGAAAGATGGCTTGAGCTACCGCCATCTGTTGACCGCGTTGTTACTAGCGGGGGTCAGGAATGTCCAGCCGCGCCCGTCGGTCGGATTCAAATTTCATGCTGTGTTGGTGGTCAACTCGGCACACCTCGCCAGCATCAGTTGCGCTGATGAGGATCGATGGCTGCCTATTTTCTGGGCCATTGACAATTTCAAAAGTTCGCAACAAAGGGATGTTCAGGAAGGGAATTGGACGCTGGCAGCTGTCAAAGAACGAGAGGTGCCACCTGCCCATTTGGCGTCCAAACAATTTGGCAGCAGTCTGGATAAATGGGACGTGGAGGCAGCAGATGTCGCCACAACCTCGTTAGTACGAAATTTTGGTGCCCAGCGTGTGTTTGACGAACTTGCTCATTACGCGGCGAGAGATTTTAGAAGCATCGGCCATAAAGTCATCTACCTTTCCAATGCATTTCGGACGCTTCAGACCATCGGTTGGGAATACGCTGAGCCCGTTATGCGGAGCCTCGTCTATGCGATGCTGAATCATCATGGCAGCCCCAACCCGGCCACCAGCGATCAAGTTGCGGATCGTCCCGGGCGGGTTAATCGAAAACTATTAAGTAGTTTGCCTGAGAATTGGCACGGGGAAAAGTTAGATGACTCTGCCTCAATTGATCTGGTTGATACATTGCGGGAATGTACGCCGGAGGAGGGGAGTGAGAAAGTCGTATCCCTCGTTAAGGATGGGATAGCGATTCAGTCAATCTGGAATGGAATCTATGCAGGCGCCGGGGAACTCATGATGAGGCAGCGTGGAATTGTAGCGTTGCACTCTGTTACCACGACCAATGCAATCCGGCATGCGTTTCAGAACGCCAGCGACGCCAAAACCCGACAGTATCTATTGTTGCAAAACGCTTCGTTTTTGCCGATGTTCCGGGAGGCAGCGAGAGCCCGAGGTCCGCTTGCCGATCGCCAGATCACTGCACTTGGCAAGGTGGATACCCCAGTTTCAAAAACGCCGGTCGAGGATGTTTTTCAGTTAATGGGTAAGGATCGCGTGGGGGCAGCCGAGCAGCTTTATGCGTATCTGGAGAGTGACGGCGATCCGCAATCAGTGGTGGATCACGCCCGCAGACTGGTGTTTCTTAAAGGTAATGATTCACATGATTACAAGTTCAGTTCCGCGGCTTTAGAGGATTACCGGGGGCTTACCTCCCAGTGGCGAAGTCGATTCCTTGCTGCGTCTGTATTTCAGCTTCGAAGCGCAACTGAGCCGACGCGCCCTATCGTGCAAAGAATCAACAATGCGTTCAGCTAGCACAGTGCTGCTGATAACATTTTTGCAATCGAATCTGTGTCAGCAGGAAGCCGGTTGCGTTGTTGCGAGCGCCAGTTGTGGTGCATTTTGATCCAACACTTACCTTGAGCCCAATGCCGTCCGATGGGACTCGGTGGTGCGGATCAACTGTGATTGGCTGGTGAACGGCACATAAGCCATTCGCATCGTAAAACCGTAGGCTTTTCCGACTTCGGCATCTTCAATGAACCATTGGAAATCCCATGCTGGATTTCCGTTTCCACCCCCCGAGGGTGACTGTGCAAACCAGATGTTGTCTTGCGGTCTGAACATGAAAGCCAACGCCATGTCGTGACTCAGGCCGTAATACCAGAAGTCGTTGTGTTCGTGTGGTGACAGATTACCAACAAGGGTGAGAGGGAAGTCTGGATCGACTTGGACGGGCGACAGAGTGCCAGTTGGCGGGTGCGTGCTCGCGATTCCATGCTTGGGTGAAATTGCTTTGATCCACCGAGGGGTTTCATCTGTCAGTCTGTTGCGTCCCTTGAAATGAATGGCCTTATCCTCTGGCTTGTTGATGTAGCTCGCCCAGAACAACCCGATGTACCCCCTGGTATATTTGGCCTGTCGAGGAATGCATTCAAACGTGTATTCAATGGTCCCATCCTCCAGTAAGCAATAACGACCGCAGCTTTCCAGTTTCCAATTGCCTGTGGGCGGTTGATAAAGCTCCACAGTGTGATCATTGATCTTCCGTATCTGGATTGGAAACTTCCGCGGTTCGAATTTTTCAATTAGGCCAGCTTTGGTTCCATCGTGGATGTGTTCAAAGTTCAAGCCGGCAATGGCAGGTACAAATACATTCCTCGGCTGGTTGGTGTGGGTTAGAGAAGCAATCCCGTTGTAACCCGCGCGGTGGCCCGGAAGGTCAGGGAGGTCAATGGCGGAATTGTCTACAACCGTGACGGACACGTTGCCACGCTTCAGTTTGACATATGGCTTATCTGTTAACGCGTATCGAACACTCTTGTTGGTAAGCGATGTGGTCCCAACTGCCGGTGAATGCTGCATTCCTGAAAGAGTAAAAACACATGTGAGAAAACAGAGAAGCAGATATTTGGTGCTGGTGTGTTCTATCACGAAGGGGGCCATGGTGCTTGCTCCAAAAGTTCGTGAGTTAGGGGGCAATGAGCAAACTCATTAGTAGGCTCATGGACAGACGGCTCAGGATTGCCAACGACATCCAGTGCCTGTATTAGAAGGTTGCTATCACCGGTAAACAAGTATCAACCCGGGGCTGTCTGCTGGGTCCAGAGAATTGGTCGGCCTCTTGTAAGCCAATTCAGGGTGCAAATGGGTCAACGCGGTGTGCGTGTACCAGATTAGAGGAGGATACGAGAGCTGCGGGTGATGAAGGCCGTTCCTCTTCTGAGTAACTGTCGTAAACTTGAAGCAGAGATATTGGAATGTTTCACTTTCTGTGGCATTCAGATCATGATGTGTGGTTGACGGGATGTGTGGTAAAATCCCTCGTTGTATTGGTGTGCGGCACAGATACCTGCCTTGATGGTTTGGCATCGTTCTCATGATCCGTCTTGGCTACTTGATAAACCAAAATAGAATGCTCAAGAAAGCAACTTGCATTGATTTCCTCGCGATTTTGATTGGTTTGGGTAGCCAATGGCTGTTTGCTAGTGACTCGGCAGAGATGGTCCGGGCTCGAGCGGCAGTGAAAACAAACTGTTCCGGCTGCCACAATTCACAGACAAGCGAGGGGGAGGTTCGGTTTGACAATCTCGAGAGCTTATCAAGTGAAAAACAATACGCGCTGCTGAACCGAGTGCAGGAGCAGGTGTTTTTTCAACTGATGCCGCCTGACGATGCGGGAAAGCATGTTGTGGAACAACGCACGACTGTGGGTCAGGTCGTCTCATTTGCCCTTCGGAAAATGGGCGCATCCGATCTGGACCAGAAGATGCGTTTGCCCGGGTACGGAAACTTCGTTGACCATGACACCTTGTTCAGTGGCGAGGTAACAGCAAGTAGTTTCACTCCTGCCAGAAGATGGTTGGTGAGTCCTCAGATTTTCCACGAACGCGTCAATGACGTGTTCAAACTTGAAGGACGGGCCAGGCAGCGCGACTTTTATGGAGTGACCAATCCCATCGTGTTGCCGGATATTTCCGGGGTCCGCTATTTTGATTCGACCAGTTTGGACGGTGGGCACCTGCTAATGATGCTGAATAAC
>JAPOKD010000779.1 GCA_029977825.1 Planctomycetota bacterium
ATGACTCCCAAACATTTACCGACCAGCTTGCCAGTTTGACTCCTGCCTCCAGCGGGATGGACTCACGAAGGGTATTTTACGAAGCTGGATTTCACGCCGGTGGTAAAGAAAACACATCGTCCACAAGCACCCGACCTACCGCCATCGTTGCAGCTTGCCTCATGACGCTCGCAATGGTAGCTCCAGCAAGTTTTTACATGGGGGCAAAACAAGCGGACGACAGCAACGTGACAGATCGCATCGCCAGCCAATCACCGAAAACGAAAAAATCCGACCAGGCTTTACCAGAAAAAAAAATCCCCACACCCATGGACCTCAACAGCCCACGCAACGCTTCCGATACGAACCCTGCCCCTGACCGCAACTCGTTACCCCCAACTCAAAATGACGAACCTTCGGTGTTGGCCTACCACGTTCCCATCACGCGTGACCTGAGCCAATGGGCACGAACGCTGTTCCCTTACAAAAGCCCGGCAAATACGCTTGCCAGCAACCAACGCAACTTTGCCACACTCTCCATCGGACACGGAACCTGGTTATCTCAAACAGAAGACACAGCAAAGATGCTCGATCGTGCCATCACTGCCAACTTCAAAAACGATGGTTCCCGCAGGGAAGCTGAGAAGACAAATAATGTTCCCAAATTCGCTCCTACACCCAACGCGCTCCTCAAGTACTTCAACAGCTTGGAAACCGTTCAATGACCAAACTGAAATTAACTGCATCCCGGCTTTCTGGTTTGTTTGCGATTGCGATGACCGGCAATCTCATGCTCCCTCCTCAAGCGTTGCTTGCCCAAACAATGGTCTCGCCAGCTTTCCAGAAGGAGGCCAAAAAGCCGGAAATCGAACAGCAGCAGGTGCAGAAGAAAGACACCACTGCGACTGATAATCAAATCAACATCACGTCAGCGGGAGCCCCAGATCCGCTATTACGTTATCGGCTTTGGCCTGCTGCGGAGAAACGGCGTAACGCAAGTGTCGACGCCATCATGAGCAGAGCCATCATCCTGACAATCCAGGCTTCCAACTCAGAATCAGGCAATAACGGCGTTGGAGAAACCAACCGCAGGGAAATACAGGAGTGGCAAACGATGCCGCTTTCCCAATTGCCCATCGCTAAGGTAAAAAAACATGTCAGCCAGTATGGATTCGCACTTGATGAATTAAAGCGTGGCGAATCGCTGATGCGAAGTGACTATGAACTGCACTTGGAGGATCTTACCACCCCTGAGCTGTATGGCACTTTGCTACCTGAGCTGCAAGAAGCTCGACACCTGGCGCGAGTGCTAGCTCTGCGAGCAAGAACTGCTGCAGCCGAGCAGCGTTGGGAGGACATGATTGATGACTGCCGACTCGGTTTCCGGCTCGCCGATATCACCGGAAAACGCGGGCATTTTCTAATATCGCGATTAGTGGGCCAGGCAATCGCATCTGTGATGCAGGAAGTCATCGAAGATGCAATCACGCAGGGAGACCCACCCAATTTCTACTGGGCTCTGGCATCCGTTCCAACGCGACAGATCTATGAGACACAAGACGCGATCGACTTTGAAGGTTCACTCGTTTCACGCATGATAAAAACGGTTGGCAAGCTGCCGGACACCCCAATTGGAGAGGAACGTGCCCGTAGGAAACTTCGTGAAATCATGGAATCGAATGCTGCACTGTCCCAGACCCTCGCACCGGCAGAATCCGCCACAACCCAGCTGTTAATGGGTGTCTTCACCATCGCAGTCGCCGAGCAATCCAGACAGTTACTTGCAAATACAGCTCAATGGAAGAACCGAACCGAGGAACTTTCAAATAGCGAGTGTGTACTAAGAGCAACGGTACTGGAAGTAAAACGAATGAGAGATGCATGGATTGCATGGTCTTATTTGCCCGATTACCTGAACGAGAAATACAGCGTTGAAAGAGACAAACTACTGAATGATGCTCAAGGTTCGCTGCCAAGCCCGGCCAAGATGATACTTCTGCAAATCCTACCGGCCTTTGATTCAGTGACTGCCGCAGAATTGCGAGGCATACAAAAACACAATTTATTGCAGACATTGGAAGCGTTGCGGATGCATGCGAACCAGTCTGGTGAACTTCCAACAACTATCGAGGATCTGCATCCTGTTCCAGCACTTCAAGACCCCATCACACAAAGAAACTTTGTTTACACACGCAGCAGCCCGACCACCGCAACGATTCAAAGATCTCCAACTCGGCAGGGCGATCTCAGCACTGAACTTAAGATCACACTGAAAGGAAAACCATGATTCGTCACGCAGCAATACTGTTTGCGGTCACAGTGGGCCTGAGTTTTGCACACGCACAAGACAACCGTGCAGAAAAGAATCCAGACCCATCTTCTGAAAATACGGTAAACCTTCAAAGCTTCATCGGACAAGATGTCTGCCTGACCATTGAAATCGATGTTACCTCTCTTGACGTGAATGCAAGCAAGGCCTTTCTTGAAAAGCTGACACGCGAAGAGTTGCCGCCCGCACTTGCCAACGGTGTAAATGAATTCGTCGACGCCTTAGTGGCAGCAGGCGTTAAAAAGGCTTACCTGATTGCCACCATAGGCGCAATCGGAGACGTACTTTGGCGTCTAGAGAGGAATGGGAACGCAAACGGAATCACCCCGTTGCTCGTCCTGCCATGCAACAAACCGGATCAGGTGCAAGCAGCACTGGCAGCCCTCACACAGAAAATGGGTCTGACAACATCATCGTTGCAAATCCAGAAATTAGCAGCCGCCAACAACAACGGGCCAAACTTTGTTCTGATTGGCAACAGGGACGCAGTCAAACGTGCGCACCACGCTGCCCAACCGAACAGAGACGCTCTCAATGAAGCCCTGCTCGCCACAAATCAGTTAACCCATAAAGCAATTGTCTCACTACCGGCTGAAGCACGTCGCGACCTGCTTGCTCTGTGGCCGGAAACCATGCCCACCAATATCCCTGTTTCAGTCTCACCGAGAGCCATGGTGGAAGACATAAGCTGGATCGCAATCTCAGCTGATCTGCCCCCCGAACTGAAACTACAGATCCAAATCAAAACGGTTGGCAAAGAAGCTCTGCTGCGGGTCAAGAATGCCATCTCAACATCACTTGCATTGACCGGGCCGATCAAGCAACACATAAAAATGACGACTACCGACAGAATCCTGACTTTGGGTGTCGCCACCGAGCCTTTACTCGAACTAGTCGCAGTCACACCGTTGCCAGCATCGGCGCAGCAGAAGCTGAATTCGCTTAAACAAATCGGCCTTGCAATCCATAATTACCACAACCAATACCAACACTTGCCGCCACGATGTTTTACCGATCCTGCTGGCAAGCCTTTACAC
>JAPOKD010000997.1 GCA_029977825.1 Planctomycetota bacterium
AGATACGCACACATTCCATTGCCTGGCTAACTTCCTTGTTGTTGATGTTTGGAAAACCATTCACCGTTCAGGTTCCGGTTTGTCGGGTTTGTGCTTCTCGCATCCGCAACCGCGAGCTCTTCTCATTTTTGAGCTGCATCACTGTTGCAGGATTGACGATGTTCTTCGTATGGCCGCTAGTTACCGACTTTATCCCGGAAGCCATCCGCAAGTGGGTTGCCGTTGGCCTCATCCTCATTTGTTTGCTGCCTCTTTTCCTCTTTTCGATTTTTAACCCGCCGGCATTTGACATTACCGCTTATTCCGAAAGCGTTGATTATGAATTCCGTTGCGCTGATTATGCCAAGTCATTCGCCGAACTCAATGAAGATGCTGAATGGGTAAAAATGGAATGACAAACGGCTGCAACAAATCAAAGCTCAATCTGAAACCAGGCACTCTCCGATCAACAGCCTGTCATCGCTGCTTGAGTTTTCATGATCGAATCCGACAGATGCATGGCATCTTTCTGATGATGGTGACAATTCCCCAGCTTGGAGTCTGCAATAACGTTTTCAGATTCGACAAGCAGATTGATGCGGTGGTGACCGCAGAAATGGAAAAACAGCAGATTGTCGGTGCCGCCATAGGAATCATTCAGGACTCAAAGATTGTCTACACGCGGGGTTACGGGTGGGCGAACTTAAAAACGAAGACACCTGTCACCAACGAAACTGTTTTCAATTGGGCATCCAATTCAAAGCCACTGATTTCAATCGCCGCTCTGCAGTTGGTTGAAAGTGGCCAATTGATGCTGGATGAGCCCATCGCGTCGTACTGTCCACAGCTACCCCCCCAGCTTCGCCGAATCACTTCTCGACAGTTGCTGTGTCACCAAAGTGGTATTCCACACTATTCCAATGGAACAGTCATTCCGTCAAAAGAACGATCCGGTTCAGATGGCCGCTATAACACGCTGGACGACATCAATCCGCGCAACAGTATTGGTCGATTCATCAGGTCACCTTTGCTGTTTGAATCGGGGCACAGGACTTCCTATTCATCCTATGCTTATGTCCTGCTGACTGCGGTCGTTCAGGCGGCCGGTAAAGACGCGATCGAGAAGCAGCTTGAAAACAGAATCATCGATCCACTCAAGCTGGAGTCGTTTCAACTTGATCTTCCCGCGAACGGCCAAGCCAACTGGACATTGGCCTATGAAACACGGAATGGGAAAATCACAGAGGTGCCAGACTATGCACATTTTTGGAAACACGGCGCGGGTGGCTACAAGTCAAATGTCAAGGATTTTGCAAAGTTTGCTATAGCGTTGAGTGGATCAAAACTTATCCATCCAGAACTGACAGACAAAATGTGGACACGTCAGAAAACCGGTGACGGAAACGAATCTGTCTATGGTCTCGGAGTTCTGGTTTCTGACCATGGCGAGAGGCTGAAAGTCTCACACAGCGGATCTCAGGATGAAACCCGTACTCGCATGGTCATATATCCACACCGCAAACATGGAGTTGTTGTCATGTGCAACACACAAGGATCAAATCCTGCACGCATTACTACTGCGATCTACACCGCGCTGCGAGAATCAATTCTGAAGAGACCGGATTGACTGTTGTCTTGAAAATCACCGCCCGTTCAATGGAAGCGTATTAGAGCAAACGATACTCAGGGAATGCCAAAGCACAAATCAGGATCAATAGGAAATTCACAATGCATGCCGACCATTCACGTCTGTACCGGCACGTCGATTTTTTAACCAAGCTTCGCCCCTTTCGAAACCACTTGAATATTGTTTCCTTGGACCGGGTTTGTGATTACATAAGGCAGGAATTCACGACCTATGGTTTGGAACTGAACGAACAACCTTTCGAGGTCAATGGGCAGACATATCGAAATGTGAT
>JAPOKD010000807.1 GCA_029977825.1 Planctomycetota bacterium
AATGAAGAGTGTTGTAGCCGATGTATCGCAATACGATTGGGAAGGTGACACGCAACTGTGCCACCCTTTCAACAAGACGATCATCTACGAAATGCATGTGCGAGGTTTTACGCAACACCCATCCTCAGGGCTCAGTCCCGAGAAACGCGGTACTTATTTGGGATTGATCGAAAAAATCCCCTACCTGCAGAATCTAGGGATCACCGCAGTCGAACTTTTGCCTGTGTTTCAATTTGATCCTCAGGAAGCTCCTCCCGGTCTGAGCAACTACTGGGGCTACAACCCAGTTTCCCTATTCGCTCCTCATGCGGGCTATGCTTCAACTTCCGATCCTCTTGGTGTCCTGGATGAATTCCGGGACATGGTCAAAACCTTGCATCGGGCGGGAATCGAAGTGATTCTGGACGTGGTCTACAACCACACGGCAGAAGGCAATGAGATAGGCCCCACTTTTTGCTTCAAAGGTTTGGAAAACTCGGCTTACTACATTCCACAGGAACGACCAGACTCGGACCCCGAACGGAGTCGTTACGCCAACTTCAGTGGCTGCGGTAACACGCTGAACGGGAATCACGCTATCGTTCGCCGGATGATTCTTTCGAGTCTCCGTTATTGGGTTGAAGAGATGCACGTTGACGGCTTTCGCTTTGATTTGGCGTCGGTGCTGTCACGCGACATCTATGGCAATCCAGAAGCAAACCCGCCCATCTTGTGGGATATCGAAACAGATCCAGTGTTGAGTGGGACCAAACTTATTGCCGAGGCTTGGGATGCTGCTGGCCTGTATCAAGTTGGTAATTTCTTCGGGGATCATTGGAAAGAATGGAATGGACAATTCCGCGATGACGTACGTGCTTTCATCAAGGGCGACGAGAAAAAAGCCGGCATTTTCGCACAACGCTTCCTGGCAAGTCCTGACATCTACGGACACCGCAATCGCGAGCCTGAACAAAGCATCAACTTCGTTACATCACATGACGGATTCACGATGAATGACCTCGTTTCCTATGACGAGAAACACAATGAGGCGAACAACGAAGGAAATCGGGATGGACACAACGAGAACCTCAGCTGGAATTGTGGGGTGGAAGGCCCGTCGGATGATCCATCCATTGAGGCTATTCGCCTGAAGCAGATCAAGAACTTCTTCACCACCAACATTCTTGCGCTCGGGGTTCCAATGTTGGTCATGGGCGATGAGGTGAGACGCACTCAAAATGGTAATAATAACGCGTACTGCCAAGACAACGACACTAGCTGGTTTGACTGGAGTTTGGTCGAAAAGCACGCTGACCTGCACCGTTTCGTTCGTCGACTCATCACATACCGTCAGGGCTTGCCTGAACGAGCGGATCCAATGCTACCACTCACGGAGGTGATTGAACGGGCAAGCGTACGCTGGCACGGAACACAACTGGACAAACCGGACTGGGGAGACCAATCACGGAGCGTTGCATTTACCATCGAAACAAACCATCGGTGGTATCACTTGATTTTCAATGCCTACTGGGAAGAGATCACATTCGCATTACCCTCCGTTCCATCCGGTTTCCACGCGTGGCAGCGTATTGTCGACACGGACCTGAGTTCGCCCGATGATATTACCGACGGTACGCCACTGGATGATGTCGGTGAATATGAGGTTCAGGGTCGATCCACCGTCATCCTTGCCTCAACACGCATTCGCCGGCCGCGCGCCACGTCGGACTGATCACAGCAACCCGATCAATGAGCCGCTACAAGAGCCTGTGTCACGTCACATGGAATGCGTCTGTGCCCGTTGCCCCGGAGCATGCACCACCCCAGCTCCGAGGCACTGCAAAGAAAGCAACACCCTTTGCACACTGAATGCCGGGCTCCCTAGTCGAACTTCAGTTTCACTTCGCTGATACTGCCGGAAAAGGTAGTGGCAGTGTACTTGCCAACCGGCTTGATTTTGTCATCACCGACCTGAAGCCCATCACCGGCTTGTGCCAGAACGCACGCTGCATCTGCTGTTGCCACCACCTTCCCATTGACAACAAGCGTCATCTTTCCACTTCTGGAGATCGTAGCCGTGACCTTGGTGATCCCTGAACCCAGCTGTTCACTCGCTGCCGCCTCGGTGAGCTTCCATGCATCACGCACTCCCAACACGAGCATTCCATCCCGGATATAGAGGGCATAACCCTGCTTGTCTCCCCCCTGTGCCACAATCACTCCATCTGACCCTTTACTTTCAAAGGCGGAGGTGATCGTGACGCTTCGCCCACCATAAACAGGAGCACTTTTACCAGACAGGTCAGCCCCCTGTTGCAAAACATACCTTCGCTTGCTGGAGCGAGACTGCTTTTCCGGCTGAAGCCCCAATTTCAAACCATTGTCCTGAGGCATGGTCTCATTCCACGCAAGCAGCTTCGAGGTCAACTCAGAGACTATCTCTGGTTTTTCGGCTGCCAGGTTGTCTTCTTCACCCGGATCGATCGCTAGATTGTAAAGCTGCGTACGACTGCCGTCGTAATCACAGAGCAATTTCCATGCTCCCTGCCTCACGGCCAAATCAGGCAGTTGGCTAAACCCGTAGTAGTTTTTTCTATCGGGAGGCCTCCGGAAATAAAGTTCCGCCTGCCTTCCCGCATCGGACTTACCGAGCAGCGTGCTCAAAACATCCTCACCATCGTAAATCGTTCCAGCTGGTGGCTTGGCTTGGGCCAGAGTCAGAAGCGAAGGCGTAAGATCAATGGCAGAAAACACGGAGTTCTTATTCCGCGTGCCAACCGCCTCCTTGGCGACGATGCCGGGCCCCCAAACAATCAGCGGCGATCGTATCCCGCCCTCAAACAGATGCGTCTTGTATCCCTTTAGCGGACCGGCTTGGCCGGCCCCCAATTCACACCCATTGTCCGAACAAACCAAGATGAGGGGATTATCACGTAGCTGAGGCTGATCTCGTATGTAATCGAACAATTTTGAAAACTGCCGGTCCATTGCCTCTAATACAGCAAGATATAAACCTCGCTTGCCCTTGCTCTTGGCAACGTTGTATTCCTCGGCAGGGGGCCAAAAAGGGCTATGCACATCATCGGGCCAAACGTTGACATAAAACGGCTGCTTTGCAGCCGCGGCTTTCGCCATGAACGGAATAGCCGCATCAATGAAACCACTGGTAATTCTGGATCTCTGCATCCACGTTACAGGTTCACCCAACCGAACCGCATCGGTCCAAATTTTTCCTACCTTGCCGTCACCA